>JANMZU010000825.1:0-7353 GCA_031383585.1 Betaproteobacteria bacterium | reverse complement strand
CGGAACTGGGCTATTGGGATACCGGCCTCGATAGTCGCCGCGGGAGTCCGGCGTGCCCGGTGTACGATTGTATTGCTGTCGCAACACTGGATTGCGGTATGGCACGCCGCGACGATGGTCGGGATCGTGCTGCCAGCCATTGCCCGATGGAGGCCGTCGATTTACGTTGCGGTAATAAAAGCTGTCGTGATTAATGACATTGACCTGTCGCTGGCGCCAGTTGACGCCACCAAAAAAGAAGCCTGAACCGACGGAGACACCGCGACCCCAATAGAATCCGCGGCTGTAGTCGGCGCGCGAATAGTATCCATACCAAGGTGACCAGCGCACTGGCGCATAGCCGGGCCACCACCAGTCGCCGTAAACGATCAGTGGATCGTAGTAGGGGACATAGATGACATCCGGTCGCGCGGATTCTATGATGTAGGTCGGACCTTCCTGTTCAATGCGCAACTGTTCGTTCGATTGCAGATTGCCTGCCGCGTCAGCTCGCTCGCGCAGATACTGGACGGTGTCCCAAATCTGTGTTTCCTGGCTCAGGAACGCGTCACCAAGCCGCTCGGTCCACTCCAACGAGCCTTCCATCATGGCCAGAATTTCTGGAAACGCGACAAGCGACTTCACGCTGGGGTCCCAATTTTTCTGCTGGGCTGCGCGCACGGCCTGGTCGCCGCTGATGCCCCGATTGGCGCGAGACCACTGTGCGGCTTGCACGACCTCAAGCGGATACGTTGATGCCATCAGGATTTGCGTGAGCAGGGAATCCGGATATAGCGCGATCGGCGCGAGCATCTGGTCGAGTTCCTGTTGTCCGAATGCGGCGACGGCAGGATAGACGTTTGAGCTCTCGACCAGCTGAACGGGCGGGCTCGATTGCGCATGCGCAGCGGATGCGGCGAGCGTTAACAGCGCAATGAAGGCAAGAGACCGCGTCGCGGATCGCCTGGCACGTGGCTTCATGTATTACTCTCCATATAACGTTGCTCGCGGACACCCTCCGGCGAACATGTTACAGCGCTTGCTTACCTGACAACAATTGACGCCCGGGTTGCAAACCCAGCGTCACCTGCCGCATTAACGCGGCAGGACCAAATATAGTTGTCAAGCAGGCTGAGAGATTTCGGCCAGCGCTTCGCCGGCTACTTTGACATCTGCATTCTCAACCGCAAAATCACCTAGTGCGACGATGCCGACCAGACGCTTGGCAGCATTGACGATGGGCAGCCTGCGAATTTGATGTTCGCTCATCAGCTTGGCAGCCTCGGCGACTGAATCGTCTTCGAACGCCCAGATAATTCCTTCGGTCATTACTTCACGGACTTTGGTCGACGATGTCTTGCCGACCGCGACCGCGCGGATGGCGATGTCACGATCCGATATGGAACCAATCATACGATCATTTTCCTTGACCGGCAGCATCCCAAAGTCACCTTTCTGCATCTTTTGCGCTGCATCCTCGATGGTTTCGTCGGGGCCGATGACCTGTACATCGGTGCTCATGAGTTCCTTGATTTTCTGCATTTCTTTCTCCTTGGTTTAACGTCGAAAAGCTCAAATTCTCTTGGCCCATTCGGGTCCGAATAGCGATCTTTCTGGTTGCCTTCGAAAACGAAATTAACGCCAATAGCCATTTCAGCTTTTGACCAGTCTTTTGGGCACCAGTCATCTGCGCTTTCTGGCGTAGGACAATTGTGAATAGGCTGTGTATCAGTGATTTGATCGCTATTGCCGATGCTAAACTCCGCTGCCTCCAGTGCCGCAGTCGCGGCGCAGACTAACTTGTTAATCAAGGAAAAAATGTCCAATCCCATCACGTTCTACTTCGGTTCCGGCTCACCGTATGCCTGGAAGGTCTGGCTTGCACTGGAGCACAAAAAGTTGCCGTATGAAGCTCGACGCATGCAGTTCGACAACGATGATCTCAAGTCGGCGGAATTCGCGACGGTGAATCCGCGCCGGAAAGTGCCAGCGCTGATGGATAACGGATTCGCAATGTATGAATCTGCAGCGATGCTCGAGTATCTGGAAGATCGCTATCCCGATAGCGGAGAGCCGCTATGGCCCAGAGACATACAGTCGCGTGCAATCGCGCGCCGCCGCGCTGCCGAGGTGGTCTCTCATATCGACCCTATCAACAGTAAGATTTTTTCGGAGATTTTCGGGCCAGCCGACAAGGCGCCAAATCTGGAGGCGATTGCCGCCGGCAAGAAATCAATGTCAGATGAACTTTTGCGTATCGAAGATTGGCTGGACAAGGATTTTCTAGCGGGTGACAAGCTGAGCGGCGCGGATTTCACGCTGTATCCCTACGTGGCGTTTTTCGGGCGCGTCGATAAGCGCAAGCCAGGCTACGACATGCTGGCGCTGATACCACCCAAAGTTGCAGCCTGGATGAAGCGGATCGAAGCGCTGCCTTATTTCGCGATAACCTATCCGCCGCACTGGAAGGCTTAGGGACGCGGGCCGGTTGTTGGGGTAGCGTTTCTTGGCTAGATCGCCATTTGACGCGCCTTGCGGGGCGAAAAATGCTGAAACGGCGCGCCGATGTTAGAGTTTGAATTCCTTCAACACAACTGGAGAAACTATGCGAGTTTACCCTGCGCTGTCAGCAGTATTACTGTTTGCGACGTTGAACGTAGCTGTGCCGGCTATCGCCGCAGCACAAGAAATCAAAGCGGCAGTTTCTGTGCGCGACGTGTTATTGAACAGCGTCGGCAAGCGCGTTGCTCTCAGAGTTGGCGGCGACCAGGATATCGAAGGCACGGTGAGTTCAGTGGGCGTCGACACGGTGATGATTACGAAACTGACAGGCAAAGATTTTTACGATTCGGTCATCGTCATTATTGATATTTCTCTAATTCATGACAACCGTTGATCATCTGAAGCGTTGTATCTCCAAGGTCGATATTGGAGAATGGTGTCATGGGACAAAAGCAATTAAGCGAAGCAACAAAGAAGCGGTTAAAAGCAGGTCGCATGCTGCTCGCGGGCAAAGGTTGCGCAGATGTGGCCATTGCCGTGGGTGTGGCACGGCAAACGGTGTATACGTGGAAAGGGCTGCTAGATGAAGGTGGCATCGATGCATTGCGCGCCGTGCCAGAGCGAGGCCGCCCAGCTCAGCTCGATGAGCAGCAGTTGGCAGCAGTACGTGCGACCCTTCTGCGCAGTCCGACCGAACAAGGATTTAGTACCGAGTTATGGACACTCAAGCGCGTCGGCGTCGTCATCGAGCGCCTGCACGGCGTGCGCTTCGGCCAGACACAAATCTGGCGGATTCTGGGTTCATTGGGTTTCAGTCCGCAGAAACCAGAGAAGCGCGCCATCGAACGTAACGAAGACGCCGTGCGTAACTGGAAGCGCAAGACCTGGCCCAGCCTTAAAAAAAAGCCCAGCGCGAAGGCCGACTGATCGTCTTCGTCGACGAGTCGGGTATCAGCGAACGTCCCACCCGCGTGCGTACATGGGCACTCAAGGGCCGGACGCCCGTCATCCAGTTTCACTTCAATTGGACTCACGTGTCTGTGATCGCCGGACTGACCCGCACCAATTGCCTGTTCCGCCTGCACGAAGGCAGCATCAAGAAGGAAGAGATCGTCGAATTCCTCAAAGCGCTCAAGGCACACTTGAAGCAGCCACTGCTGGTTATCTGGGATGGTTTGCGGGCGCATCGCAGCCGATTGGTACGCGAGTACCTGGACAGCTTGGACGGCCATATCCAAATCGCGTTCCTGCCGCCGTACGCGCCCGACATGAATCCAGTCGAGTATCTGTGGGCCTGGCTCAAGCGCCATGAGCTGGCCAACTACTGCCCGAACAATCTTAGCGACTTGCAGACGAATGCACGCAACAAGCTCAAGAGCGCACAGAAGCGCCCTTCGATCATCGCCGCTTGCTGGATGCAAGCCACACTTTGGTAATGTCATGAATTATGGAATTCTCAATAGCAAGATCAGCGCGGTGACTTACAAAGCAAGGTGACGTCGGCGGGTTGCAGGGGTTGATTGAGTACCGGCAGCGCAACGGCTACCTTCGGCGCTGTATTCGCGGATATGCAGAAAAATGAGAGTCTGCCAGTGGGTAATTACCGGTTTGCCGATCCGCAGAGATATTGGCCCAAACCATTTCACTTTGCAGGGGTCGCGCGAGTTGCCCGCCTAAACGTGATCCGCCAGCACCTGATTGCGGCCACTGCGCTTGGCTTGCAAGGCGCAATCGTCGGCTCGCTTGAGTAACGCGTCGGCAGACTCGTCGGCGCCTGCGGTGAGTACTGACTCTGCAAGACCCGCTGAAAAGGTTTGTTGACCGATGGGCTGGCCGTCTGCCTCGAGCCGCACCGCGCGCCAGTGCCTGAGAATGCTTTCGAGCTTGCGTTGACCTTGCGCTGCTGACGTGCGTGGCATCAGTACGCAGAATTCCTCGCCGCCGTGGCGGCAGACGACATCGCTCTTGCGCAGGCGCTCAGTCAACAATGAGGCGAATGATTTGAGTACAGTATCGCCTACCGGATGCCCGTGTTTGTCGTTGACCGATTTGAAGCGGTCCAGATCGATGATGGCGATGCACAGCGCCCAGCCGTTGCGCCGCGCCAGTGCCAGCATCGACGGCAATATGTCACCCAGATAACGACGATTGAACAATCCGGTGAGACCGTCGCGCACCGCTTGCTCTTTCAACGACGCCTGCAGCGCCTGCACTTGCAGGATTTTCTGTGCGAGTTTCAGATTAGTTGCTTCGAGTTCGCTGCGCGCTTTCTCAGTCGACCGCTGGCGGGCATCAATTTCATCGCGCTGGCGTTGAAGGCGCATCAGCTCGGTCTTGAGAGAAGCCGCCTGCTGTCGCGCTTGCGAGGCGAGGTGGCTGCGTTCGAGTTGTAGCGCCTGCCATAACCTGAGCGCCTGCAACGCCGCCTCGTGTTCGCCGCCTTGTTCATAGGCATCGGCCAGTGATTGAAAGTACATGCATCGCAGCCTGAGGCCAGCCGTGGGCATTGGTTGGGCTTCGGTGAGTGCTTTCACTGCACCGATGGTGTCGCCGCCCATTCGTAGCAATTCGGCGTTGGCGATTGACAATTCAAGAAGCTCGTCAGGCAATTCTTCGCCTGTCAGACTGGCGCGTGCCCGATCGATCAGGGTGGCGCCTAGTGCCGGGTCGGCAGCGCGCAATGCGGCCATGGCCATCTGCTCAAAAGAGGGATTGGTGGCACCGCGCCCGTCGCCATCGGCAGGCATCGCCAGTAGCCGGTGCAGATCGGGCAGCGCTTCATCTGCCCGCTGCAGATCGGTTAGGCAGGTCATCCGATTGAGCAGCAACACGCCAAGGAGTCGTGGATTATTGAGGGTAGCGCATCGCTCAACGCCTTCATTCGCGTAACGCAGGCCTTCTTCAGCGTCGCCGAGCAGCAATAATTCGTGCGAAAGATTGCAATACAGCACCACGTCGAGTCCCAAATTTTTCGCAGGAGTGGATTCACGCAACGCTTCAAACATGTAGGCAAACGCCTGCGCCGATTCACCCAGCATCGAATAGCTGCCGGCAATGGCGTTAAGCAGCATGCCGCGTTCGTCATGGGTGAGCGCGCCCATGCCGTCGCTGCGTAGCGGCAGCAGGAGTTCGAGCGATTCTCGACTGCGACCTTGCATCCAGCGGCAGCGTGCCTTGCCAATAGTGGCAATGACCTGTCCGCGCTGGTCGGCGAGGTCCTCAAAAATCTGTTGCGCCGTTTCGAACATCGGCAGGCCCTTGGCAGGGGCCACATAGCGCATTGTGTGAAAGCCGCATGTGAGCAACGCCCAGGCGCGCGCTACATGATCGCCAGAGGCCGTGGCACGCTCCAGCGCCTGACGCGCCAGCGCATGCGACGCCGTCGAATCGGCGTACTGCGTTCGCCATGCGCGTCGCGCCTGTCTCAGCGCCCACGAGGCCGCGCCGGCTCTGGATTTCTTCGCAATCGTGTCCATCCGAGATTGTTGGTCGAAGTCGCGATGCGGTCAAGTGTTTTGGGCTTTAGTGCCGTCATTGCGGTATGGCAGTACGGCGTTGCGAAAGGCGGCAAGCGTCAATATTCCCCGGTGGCCGGCGCTTGCAGAGCCAAACTGTCTGGAAACGATCGCCAGACATAGAGTCTGTGGCTCTCCATGCGATCAATTTGAAGCCCGTAGGTTGACCAGAGCGGATAAATTTCCGTACCGCGACCCGCTCACAGGTTGCAGGTTAATCGAATAGAGTAATGTGGCCAGTCAGGAGAAACCGCCCAACTACCGAGGGGGGTTGCGATGCAGCTAAACTTCAGCAATCAAGTCTACCGACTTGATATAGAACCGGAGATGCTGCTGTCGTGAACCCTGCCAAATATTTGCGCTGCTCGGAAAACCCTGTCGTGATCTACCGCTCAAAAATCTCAACTTTACGATTGCCTGGTATTTGCATTGCGGCCTTGTCGCTGCTACTGGCAGGCTGTGCCACGCAGCAGACAAATGTCGTGGACGCGAGCCCTGTCGCGAGGCTGACGACGGTAGATCCGTCCCGTGGCCGCGATGTCGTTATGGGACGAGACGGCAATTGCCTGCTATGTCACGCCGTGCCCGAAACGGGCGCACCCTTCATGGGTAATCTTGGACCGCCGCTGTCAGGCATCGGCGCGCGACTTGATGCCGCGCAACTGAAGCTGCGCATCACTGATCCACAGCGCTTGAATCCGGACTCGATCATGCCGGCATATGCGCGCACCGAAGGGCTCACGCAGGTGGGCAAAGCCTTCCGCGACAAGCCGATCCTGACCGGACAACAAATTGACGATATCGTCGCCTATCTTGCCGCTTTGCGATGAGAATCCATTTCTGGGCGGTGTTTGTCATTTGCCTGTGCCTCTGTTTTAACGCAAGCAACGCGCAACCGCAGACCGGTGCTCCCAAATCAGGCACTGCTTATGCGAGCGTGGAAATTCGCGCGCTGCAAGCCGACGATACCGCCAACCCGGGCATGTTGTGGGTGGCCAATGGTGAAATGCTTTGGAACCAAGCGACCGGGTCGCAGGCCAAGTCTTGTGCGCAATGCCACGGCGCCGCACCCTCCGGGATAAACGCAACAACCATGACGGGCGTGGCAGCACGCTACCCGCAGATCGACGCTGCGACCAAGTCTGTCGTCAACCTCGAAGGCCGTATCAACCAGTGCCGCACCAAGCATCAGGGCGCGCCGCCGCTGGCCTACGAGTCCGCTGCGCTGCTTGGCTTGACCGCCTATGTCGGCATCCAGTCACGCGGCTTGCCGAGGCAAGTTTCCATCGACGAGGCAAATCGCGCCACTTTCGAGCAAGGGGCAGCGCTATATCAACAGCGGATGGGGCAGATGAAC
>JANMZU010000813.1:0-3414 GCA_031383585.1 Betaproteobacteria bacterium | reverse complement strand
AACGATGTGCAGGCGATCTCCGAGCGTGTGCTGGTCGGCGCCAAGGGCAATTTGGCTGGCTGGGATTACGACGCCGCATACAACCGCAGCACCAGCGAAGTCAACGACCGCTACGTCGATGGCTACGTACTCAATACACCTTTCAATACGGCGTTTGCGACCGGCAATATCAATCCATTTGGCCCGCAGGATGCAGCAGGACAGGCACTAATCAACGCCACCAAGATCAGTGACAACGCGCGCGCTTCCACAGGCACTACGAAGTCTTTCGATGTGCACGCCTCGCGTCCGATGTTCAGCTTGACAGGCGGCGACGCCGCGCTGGCGCTGGGACTGGAATCCCGCCGCGAAACCAATGGATTCACGCCTTCCGATTTGCTGGCTACTGGCCAGATCCGCGGTGAGGGCACTGCCGTGGCGTTCAGCGGCAATCGCACAGTGAACGCCGGCTTTGCGGAACTGGTGCTGCCATTCACACGAACCATTGAAGTGCAACTCGCATTGCGCCATGACCGCTACAACGATGTAGGTTCAACCACCAATCCGAAGATTGGCGTGCGCTGGAACCCCACCAAGGAGTTGTTGGTGCGTTCATCCTACGGCACCGGCTTCCGGGCGCCATCGTTGGCGGACTTGTATGCGCCAACGCGTATCGGCCAGACCAACGGTATCTACAATGACCCGCTCGGTTGCATTCGTGTCGGCAATATCAACAACACCACCAACCCCGATTATTGCGGGCTACAGCCAGACAAGCTACGTGGCGGCTCCAAAAATCTGAAGCCGGAGGAATCCAAACAGTTCTCGCTTGGTCTCGTATTCGAGCCAGGCAAGCTGATTTCGACATCGTTTGACTATTGGAAACTAGAAAAATCGGAAACCATCGCGTCACCCGAAGGCGTATATTTTTCTGATCCGGTCTTCTATGCGCCCTTCATTACGCGCGCTGCTGCTGATCCGACATTGCCGGGCATTCCTGGTCGCATCACACAGATTGATTCGCGCCTGCGCAATCTGGGCACGCTCAAAACCAGTGGCTTCGATATCGGCGTAGATCTGCGCTTGCCTGCAACAAACTGGGGCAAGTTCAGCGTTGGTGTGACCGGCACCTACGTGCTGGATTACAAGGTGCAGGATGGTCCTGGCCGTCCATTTGTGGATGGTGTGGGCCGCTTCGCCAACGACCAAGTGGTGCAACGCTGGCGCCATGTCGCCTCGTTTAACTACGATGGCGGACCATTCAGTGCGACCATGCAGCAGACGTACTATCGGGGCTACAGAGATCAGAACCCGAATCCGGATGGTTCGATCCGCCGTGTTGACGACTACCAATTGTGGGATCTTTCGGGCACCTATCGTGGGTTCGCCAATTTGACAGTACGCGCCGGCCTAAAAAATGTGTTTGACGCCAAGCCGCCGCGCTCAAACCAGATTTACAGCTTCCTCGCGGGCTACGACCCAAACTACACCGACCCACGTGGACGCACTTTGTACGCATCACTCGCATACTCGTTCAAGTAGACGGCTCCGACTCAGCGCCTCGTAGCTGATATTGGCCCCGCTGGCGCAAGTCGGCGGGGCTTTTTGTTTGTGGCTGCACCTGAGGTACGTCAATTGGTTGTTGTTTGGGCTCGTGCTAGTGTGGCAGCAACGATACTTAGGTCAATAGATAGCAGGGGCGGAAATGGGTAGCGCGAGAACGAGATTTCGCGGACTGGCGTTGAACGTCTCGCGCACGAGCACCCTGACCGCAGCGGCAGGGCATTCACCCGCTGTCAAAAGCGGCGCAGGAAAATACAGATGGCGGGTGAACCGCAATTTGGCGCTTTCATCGCCGCTCTAGTTCAAGGCTCAGTACCCGCGTGACATCCGCCCTCGCATTTGTCTGCATCGCTGTTTCGGTGCTGATCACATCCTTCATATCCGGCATTCTTGGCATGGCCGGCGGCATGATTTTGATGGGAGTGTTGTTGGCGCTGCTGTCGTTGCCGGCGGCGATGATGCTGCACGGCATCACGCAGATGGCATCGAACGGCTGGCGCGCATGGCTCTGGAGAACCAATGTCAACTGGCGGGTTTTTGGTGGTTATGCAGGCGGCGCGCTGCTGGCGGTTGGCTCATTTGTGCTGGTCCAGTTTGTCGTCAGCAAGGCGACCGCATATATCCTTTTGGGAGTCACGCCTTTCATCAGCTTTGTGCTGCCCAAACGCCTGACGCTGAATGTTGACTCTCGCGGTCATCCGTTTGTCTGTGGCATTGTCTGTACCGCAATGCAATTGCTTGCGGGTGTCTCGGGGCCGCTGCTGGATGTATTCTTCGTCAGGTCGTCAATGACTAGGCACGGCGTTGTCGCTACCAAGGCGATGTCGCAGACGCTGGGCCATCTCATCAAGATTCTGTACTTCGGTGGTATCAGCGCCTTGACAGTCGCGGGTAACACAATGCCGGAAGGGCTCTCACTGACCTTGATCGTCGCCTGCATCGCATTAGCATTTACCGGCACAACTTTCTCCACCCGCGTGTTGAGCAAGATGTCCGACGCGAATTTCCGCAACTGGACGCAGTGGACTGTATTGACGATGGACGTGATTTACCTCGCGAGCGGCGGGTGGATGCTGGCCGATTTTGGCAAGGCCTGACTAGATCGCACCTGACCTCTTCAATAGCTTGGCAAGCGTTTCTGCGATTTGCGTGTAGCCCTTGTCGTTAGGATGCACAAGATCCGACTTGAGAGCGTTGTCTCGCAGGACAGTGCCGATGGCATTGTCGTTGAACGGAATCGAAAATTCCTTGGCAATCGCTGCGTAAAAATCAGGAGGCGACAGGGAAAACCCGGGCTTGGGCGTTGCTATTAGAATCACACCGATGTTCCTGTCTTTGGCCAACTTGATCATTGCGCGCACGTTAGCGGCGGCTTCGGCCTCATTAAGTTTTCGCAGGAAATCATTGCCGCCATGACACAAAATCAGCAGTTTTGGTAGGGCCTCGTCCAGCGTTGCCGGTAGCCGCTGCAAACCATCCGCGCTGACCTCGCCCGGCACGCCAGCGTTCACGACCTTGCGACCGATCAACGATTGCAATTGTGCAGGGTAGGATTCGGCAGGCGATGCGCCGGTGCCAAAGGTGAGGCTGTCGCCGAACGCGAGAATCACGTCATTGGCGACTAGCGCGGGGACTTGAGGGCTTTTGCTGCAGGCGCTGAGGAGGAGGGCAGTCAGCAGGAGTGCTAAAAAACGTGTAAGTGACTTCATGGTCATAGGTTACCGCAGAAGCGAAATGTCTGGGGAAATCGAGTTCCCTCTCCCCGCTTGTGAGGCGAGGGGAAAGGGAAGCTGCCGCCATACCTAAGGGCACCCCTGATCCCAACCGTTCTCCCAGGGGAGAAGGACTTTGATCAGGCTGTCGCGGACAGCC
>JANMZU010000770.1:0-4062 GCA_031383585.1 Betaproteobacteria bacterium | reverse complement strand
CTATGTTTGTCTTTAAATCGCGGGTCCGGTGGAGTCACGCCAGCGTATATCCCCTTATCTACATCACCCAGTATGCGTTCACAGCCTTGTTGATTCATTTTTTCGGCGTATGGCTAAGTTTCGGACCCCGTATCGCGCTCGTACTTGCCCTCGTTATCACGACACCCGTATCGTTTTTCCTTAATAAGGCAGTGTTGAACCAAAGCACGCAGTCGGCAAAATGAACGCCGCAATGACTAGGACTCAATTTGGCAAACAAGAATTACTGATTTGCATGGCGGTAGTCGTCGTCGCTTTTTTTTATGCTCCGGGCTTCGCCGGTTTCTGGCTTGGTGACGATGTACCGAACCTCAATCGTGTCTATTTGCAGTCCCAGCAGGGCAACTTGTGGCAAGAAGCGTTACGGCTATTTGCCAACCCAGCCCCGTCTGACGGCGCGTTTTATAGACCGATAATGATGCTTAGCCTGACGCTCAATTATGTGATTGCGGGCGCAGACTATGGTGGCTGGTATCTGATCAACTTTCTCGTCCACCTTGCGAACACGTTATTGGTCGCATTTGTCGTGTTACGGTTCGCGAAAAGGTACGCATGTGATGCAACCATTGCCGCGCCGCTAGCCGCAGTGTTTTTTGGACTCTGCCCCATCCTTGCAGAAGGCGTCTATTGGGTATCTGCTCGTTCTGATGGCTGGGTCGCGCTTTTGTCTTTGGCTGGTTTGCTGTTTTGGTCTGATGCTCGTGCATCGAACAAGCCCATCTTTGCGATCATGTTGCCCATATCTCTCGCTTTGGCTCTCGGTTTCAAGGAGTCCGCAGCCGTGCTGCCATTGCAAATGGCATTATTGGCCGTCGGTTGGCCCGGTCCACTTGGGAAATTTCGCTGCTGGACTTTAGCATCGACATTTGTAGTCGCAGGTCTGTTTCTTGCGTGGCGCTCCTATTTGTTTGGTAATGCATGGCAGGTCTATTTACCTGGGGCCGACGAAAGTATCGCCTGGGATAGCAAGCTATGGGGCGCACTCCTATCGATTGGGCCATGGTGGGAATCAATGAGCATTGCTGCGCCTGTCTTTGGCGCTGTTTACCCGTACCTTTGTGTGCTTAGTATCGTGGTTCTACTTTTTGTGCGACCGACACCGCATTGGCGGGTCGTGCTTGCGTTAGCTTGTGCAGGTGGTGGCTTGGCACTTGCGACAATGCTCAATCTCGGCGCGTTAAGTGTGAACGGCGAAGGTGGGCGACTGGCTTACGGCCCGGTGACATGGCTATCACTTGCGATAGGGCTCTCGGCAGCTCGACCTGCATCGTCGCAAAACCACCTTCGCGGCCCATCTTTCGTTGCATACGGATCGCTATTGATGACCGTGGTCATCGGCGTTTATGTGCTTTACGGCCAGCTGTCGACGGTTTGGGCCGCGCAAGGCAGCATGCGAAAGATTGCTGAGGCTTTCCCATCTTGGGCGAAGAGCCACGATGGTCTTACAATGCTCATTGTGCCCGATCACAATGGTAGCGTCGTAATGGCCCGTAACGCGCAAGGTGGCCTCGCATTGCAGCCGATTCAGAGTCAGCCCTATTTGCACCAAATACTGCCAACGCTTAGATCAGAAGTTCAAGTTCGACAGGAGCAGTTTTCTCACGGATTGGCCAGTCAACTTGCTATTCTTCGGCCAAGTTTGATGGACACGAAGTCAATTGCCGCGATATTAACACCCTCGGTTGCCGCTTGGCCGGAACAAGTTGCGTGCTGGTCCCGATCGCAACAAAGAATTATTCAACTGCCTGCATTGGAGCGAAACGTGACTTCTGATGTCTGGCTCGCGACGATTAGCAAACAAATTGAAAATTGTGAGAACTGACTCGGAGAGATTTACTTGCTAACTTGTTGGCATTGTTCAGTTGGCAAATGCCTCCCTGTATCGCGAAGACGTCGAAAGTCGATAACGTCAAATTCGATCAGTGGTTTTCCATTGGCGTTGTAGTAAGCGCTGCGCATGGTTCTTAAATTAACGAACACAGCTTCAACCAAGGGAGGACGTGCATGGAGCACGCAAAAAACGGTACGGGGGACAACGCCAGATTCGTGTTTCTGGACTATTTGCGAATTTTTGCGTTCGTCAGTGTTCTCGTGGGTCACAAGTTTTATGCCTACGTGGTGGCCTTGTCCAACGATTCAACGGTCCATGCCACTGCAAAACTCATTGCAAGCTCGTTGCTGCCGGTTTTCAACGGCGGTGGTGCAGGTGTCGTAGTTTTTTTTCTCGTCTCTGGCTTCATCATCGTGCATGTTTTGCAGACTGAGGAGCCGGTCGAATTCATCGTTAAGCGCGTTTTCAGAATTTATCCGCTATACATTTTTGCCGTCCTGCTTGAGCACGTGCTTTTAGCCCTATACGGACAGGCACCGGGTTTGTCGACGTTACTTCCGCAACTTTTGCTCGTGGGCGACATTTTTGGAACGCCGTATGCTCTAAACGGAGTTGAATGGACGCTGCGGCTGGAGATTGCGTTTTATGTTTTTATGTCCGTCGCCAGCGTATTGAAATTGACGAGGGAACGCAAAAAATTATTGCCTTACGTATTAGTCGGCGCGACGTTAGTCTGCAGCTTCGTTTCTCCAATACCAGCGGCCGATGTCTGGTCTAAGGGTTACGTAACAATTTACGGGCCGTTCCTCCTGTTGGGCGCAGTTTTCTATCTATTTGAAAAGAAGCAAATAGGGCTGACTTTCTTTGCATTATTCACAGGATTGGTTTTCCTCCAATACTTTCGCTTGATCGCCACCTATCAGCAGGGTTGGTTAGCCGCGCATTTTGCGTTTTTGGCGTTCCTAATTTTTGGTGCGGCATGGGCTTTTCAAAAGCATTTGACGGCTGCTGCATGGGTTCTGCTGCTGTCTGATATGACCTATGCAGTCTACTTACTTCACAACTGGTTTTTTGAGTATGCAAAGAAATGGTTAGCTCAACTCAGTATTTCAATTCTCAATGCCGATATTCAGGCACTGATTGTTTTGCTGCTAGCGTGTTTCCTATTAGTGAGATTTGTCGAGAAGCCTGGAATACGATTGGGGCGGTCGGTGCTCACAAGATTACAATTACGGACAAGTCAGAAACTCGATTAGTCTTGTAGGGGCGTATTTGGCGCATACGCCATCGCGATTGCACACCAGTGACGCAGCCTCTCTGTGTTGCAGCGACAGATGCGCACGGCGAACGTGTAGCCGCAGCGTTGCTTCTGAACGCTAATAGCTACCAATCGGATTTCGCATCACGCCGATACCTTCGACTTCTGTCTCGAGCAAATCGCCCGGTTTCAAGAACTCGGCCGGCGTCCGCGCATAACCAACGCCCTCGGGCGTCCCGCTGGAAATAATATCGCCCGCTTCGAGCGTCTGGCCAACCGAGAGGTCATGGATTAGACGCGGGAGTTTGAAATAGAGATGTTTGGTATTCGAGCTTTGCTTGGTGACGCCGTTGACCCGGCAGGTGAGATTCAGATTGCTGTGTTCCAGTGCGTCGGCGGTAACAATGCAGGGCCCCATCGGACACGTGCCGTCCAGGCTCTTGCCCTTGTCCCATTGGCCGCCGTGGCGACGCTGGATGTCGCGCCACGTAACGTCGTTGATGACGGTATAGCCGAACACATGGCTTAATGCATCCGCCTCTGAAATATTCTTGCCGCCTTTGCCAATGATGACGCCAAGCTCCACTTCCCAATCGAGCTGGGTGGAAATGCTGTCGTCGTAGGGAATAACATCATAGGGCCCGTTTACCGCCGTGGGTGCCTTGGAAAAAAACACCGGCCAGGTTGGCAGCACGCGATCGTCCTTGAGCATGGCACCACCTTCTGCAAAGTGGTCCAGGTAATTCCAGCCGACGCAGAAAACATTTTTGGTTGGGCGCGTGATCGGTGCCTTTAGCAGCGCGGCGTTGAGCATGATGGGTGCGGTCTTTGGATCGGCTTCGATATCGCGTAGCAGTGTCATAGTCGCTTCGCCACCGGCGATGATCGCCAGCATCGTGTCGACCTTTTGCGCTGCGCCGCGCGCAAGCGTTTC
>JANMZU010000741.1:0-2586 GCA_031383585.1 Betaproteobacteria bacterium | reverse complement strand
ATAGCGCAATCCCGGCCAGAGCTGTTTGCTCATTGGCGGTTCGTGCAGCCAACGGCTGGGTAATGGGAGCTGTATGAGTCGAGAGGCTCACGTACAGTTCTGCGAGAGCGTGGAGGGGAGGTTCCTCTGCGCTACTCACCTTGCCATCGCTGTCAACAATCGACATGTGGCTGGTGGATGGAAATTCAGGTGTGTCGCCGTCGCCCATTGCCACAGCGAGTTTCTCCGGCGTGCCGGCAACCGCGCGTCCCATTGATTTTTCCGGTTTGATCAATTCGCTGCGGTGCCGGTTATAGGCTGGATCGGCGAGTCCGGCGGTGGGCACAGGAGCGAAACGATCATCGGCCGCATAGCGTTCGCGGTCTGCGTAGGCAAGCCGGCCGGCCTCGGAGAACAGGTGCACCGCTTCGGTGGAATTGGGCCTGACTGACTTCATGTCAAAGCGCTCGAGCGCACCGAGAATCTGCAATACCGTCAGGCTGCCGCCCGGAGGCGGCATGCCGCAGACCCGAAAACGCCGATAGGGTGCACAGAGCGGCTCAAGCACACGGGCGCGGTAGCCGGAAAGGTCGGCTTCGGAAAGCGCGCCCGGATTGGTCGGGTGATTGCGTACCGCAGCGACCATCTCCTGCGCCAATTCTCCCGTATAGAACGCGTCGGGTCCCTCTTTGGCAATGCGGCGCAACACCGCGGCGAATTCGGGATTTTTCAGGTTGGTCCCAACCGA
This sequence comes from Betaproteobacteria bacterium, assembly GCA_031383585.1. Taxonomy (GTDB): domain Bacteria; phylum Pseudomonadota; class Gammaproteobacteria; order Burkholderiales; family Usitatibacteraceae; genus UKL13-2. Next base: position 1,859 of record JANMZU010000741.1, on the reverse strand, counting down.
CTTCGGTGTGCCGTCAGCCTGATAAAAATAGGCGCGTGTTTTTGCGTCCTTCGCCATGAACGCGTCTGCGGCAATCTGGATTTGTACGCGCGCAGAAAGCGGGAAGCCGTTTTCGGCAATCGCGATGGCCGGCTGGAAAACAGCGGCCCATGGCAGCTTGCCATGTCGGGCATGCGCCATCTCCAGCGCCCGCAACACGCCCGGCACGCCGACCGAGCGACCACCGACGACAGCGTCCTGAAAGCGCATCGGTTTGCCATCGCTGCCGATAAACATGTCCGGCGTTGCCGCTGCGGGCGCGGATTCGCGTCCGTCGTAGGCGGTGGCAGTCTTACGGGCCGCGTCGTAGTGCAAGATGAATGCACCGCCACCAATACCCGAGGCCTGCGGCTCTACCAGATTCAATACCAGCTGAACAGCAATCGCCGCATCAATCGCGCTGCCACCGCGAGCAAGCATATTCAGCCCGGCCTCTACGGCCAGTGGATGCGCCGCCGAGACCATATATTTGGTGGCGTGCGCGAGCTTCTTTTCAACAATGCCGGATGCCAGCTCCGGCCGATCAGGCTGGATGGACTGTGTGGTCTGCGCAAAAGCGCCGAGTGCAACCAGGACCGCCGCACACGCGGCGCCCGCGCGCAGCATCACTGCTTTCATACGTTTAGGCACAGATACTTGATCTCCAGATAATCTTCGATGCCATATTTGGAACCCTCGCGCCCGAGCCCCGATTGCTTGACACCACCAAAAGGCGCGACCTCGTTGGAAAAAATACCGGTGTTGATGCCGACCATGCCCGACTCCAGCGCCTCGCCAACACGAAACACCCGCCCCACATCGCGCGAAAAGAAATACGACGCCAGGCCGAATTCGCTATCGTTGGCCAGCGCGATGGCCTCGGCTTCGGTGTCGAATTTGATCAGTGGCGCGACCGGCCCGAAGGTTTCTTCTTTCGATACTTTGGCGCTCATCGGCACGTTGGTAAGCAGTGTGGGCTCGTAAAAGCGGCCACCCAGCGCGTGGCGTTTGCCGCCGCTCATGACGGTTGCCCCCTTGGCCACTGCATCGGCCAAGTGCGACTCCACTTTTGCCAACCCTTGCTCATCGATCAGCGGACCGATATTGACGCCGGATTCCGTGCCGCGCCCAACCTTCAGCGTCGCCATTTTACTTTTCACTTTGTCGGCAAATGCGTCGTAGACGGCTGCTTGCACGTAGATCCGATTGGCCGATACGCAGGTCTGGCCAGCGTTTCGGTACTTGGACTGCATCAGGCCCTCGGCTGCGGCGTCCAGATCGGCGTCGTCGAAGACGATAAATGGGGCATTACCGCCCAACTCCAGCGAGAGCTTTTTGATCGTGTCAGCGCACTGGCGCATGAGGATGCGGCCGACTTCAGTGGAGCCGGTGAACGAGAGTTTTCGAACGATCGGATTGGCGCAAAGCTCATTGCCGATTGCAATTGATGATGCGGCATCGCCGGTGATGACATTGAGAACCCCTTTGGGGATGCCAGCGCGGTGCGCGAGCTCGGCCATGGCCAGAGCTGAGAGTGGTGTTTGTTCAGCGGGTTTGATCACCATCGTGCAGCCCGCCGCCAGCGCTGGGGCCACTTTGCGCGCGATCATGGCGTTCGGGAAATTCCACGGCGTGATGGCGGCAGTCACACCAATCGGTTGCTTGATGACGATGAGTCGCTTATCCGCCATGTGTGGCGGGATGACATCGCCGTAGATGCGCTTACCCTCTTCGGCAAACCACTCAATGAAGGATGCCCCGTACATGACCTCGCCTTTGGCTTCAGTCAATGGCTTGCCTTGCTCAGTGGTCAGTATTAGCGCCAGATCATCTGCATTCAG
>JANMZU010000737.1:0-5231 GCA_031383585.1 Betaproteobacteria bacterium | reverse complement strand
GAAACTGGCCGAGGCGAAGCTCGATCAGCTGGCACGCATCGACAGTCTGACCGGCGTTTCCAATCGGCGGCATTTCGACGAACAGTTCGCCGCTGCGCTCGCGCGCAGCCGTCGGCAGCGCGATGCGCTGGCTCTCCTGTGGCTGGACATAGACCAGTTCAAGTCGATCAATGACACCTACGGCCATCGGGTTGGCGATGCTGTCCTCATTGAGTTTGTCAGGCGGGTTCTGGGCTGTGTGCGGCAAAGCGATCTCGTTGCGCGTATTGGCGGTGATGAATTTGTGTTGCTGCTAGAGAGCCCGGACCGCGAATCCGGCGAAAGCGTCGCTAGAAAACTGTTGATTGCCATGCAGGACCCGGTTGTAGTCGACGGCGTCTCGCTGCAGGTCACCACCAGCATCGGCGTCGCTTATAGTCCACAGCCTGCGTCGGCAAAGGCATTGATGGACCTCGCAGACGGCGCGCTTTATGCAGCAAAGGCCGCCGGCCGCAATACCTTCCGGACCGTCGAAGAGCCGTGGTGACGTGACTCATGCGTACACTTTACGGATAGGCAAAGCCGGCGGTGGCAAAATTTTGGTGCAAACCCAATATTGGCGCGGGTCATAGCGGGAAAATGGCTGAAGCGCCGCGCCAGTCGGCTTGTTTGTCCAAAAGCTGACGTTTTTTTCAAAAACGTCAGAGACTATGTTTCCAGCGACCGCATCTGCGCGTTGGCGTAACGCAGCCGTGTGGTCAGCACGCTTGCCACGCCTTCGAGCAGTTTGAGTGCAGCCATCTTGTGTTCTAGCGCCAGCTTGTCGAAGTTCTTTCGTGGCAAGACATACAAGTCCACATCATTGTGCGCGATGGCATCGGCCGACCGCGTAGCGCCATCGAGAAACGCCATTTCGCCAAAGAAATTCCCGCGGCCAAACGTGCTCAGGTGAATGCTCTGACGGTTATTGATGGGCAGCATGATGCGCACCGCCCCGCGGCGGATGAGAAACAGCTCGTCGCCGGTATCGCCGCTGGCAAAAATGCGCTCACCGATCTTGATGTGCCGCTTTTCCATACATGCCTCAAGGTCAACCATGGTCTCTTCCTTGCGGCCCTTGAACATGTCAATCTCATGGAGGTTTAGCAGGCTTTCGTCCTCGCGTTCCGGCGTGGCGTCGGCGATGATGCGGTCCTCAACCCATTCGACCGCTTCATCGAGATCGCCGAAAATTTTTACGTGACCTTGCGTTGGCACCAGACCTGCCGTGTCGAAGTACTGCTGCATATCCTGCCCGCTTGGCAGGTTGCTGGGAAGTCTACTGAAAATCAGGTAGGCCCCATGCTCAGCCAGCATGTCCTTGACGCGTTCAAGCATGTGCGTTGCCGTTACGTCGACCGACTGCACCCGTCGCATATCGAGGATTAAGTACTTGCGGGTCTTTAACTCAGGCTCAAGGGCCGTGTAGAGTTGGTCGGTCGTACCGAAAAACAGACTGCCCTGCAACTCGAAAATGACTGATGCATCTCCATGGGATTCCAGCGTCTTCATTTCAGACTGCACACGTACACGCTTGGAGAACGTTTGATTGCCGAGTGTTTTACGACGCACTACACTGCCGCCGATCTGCTCACGAATAAACAACAGGACCGCCAACGCGATGCCCGCGACAGAGGCGGCGATCAAGCTGAACATGAGTGCGACGGCAACAACCGCAGCGATAACCGCAAAATCGAGGGCCGTGTCGCGCGACTTGAGAAAATGTAAGCAGCTGCGATCAATCATTCGCACGCCGATCACGGTAAGTATCGCAGCCAGTGCTGCCACCGGTACCCAGGCAATCAGGCTGCCCAGAAGTAGAAAGGCGACCAGCGCGAGGATGCCTTCGATCAATCCGGATAGTTTAGTCTGCGCGCCGCTGGACATATTCACCAGCGTCGCGCCCATGGTGCCTGCACCCGGCAGGCCGCCGATCAATCCTGAGGCCATATTGCCTAATCCCTGGCCGACTAATTCCCGATTCGAATTGTGACGGCTGCGTGTAAGTGCATCGAGGACCACACAGGTCTTGAGGGTGTCGATTGAGAGAAGCACGGCCAGCGTCAGCGCGGTCATGAACAAGTTGTTCAATTGGGCGGCCGACAATTGGCTCATACCTTGCCAACGAGCCAGAAAACCATCTACCAACCCACTGCCGCTGCCGTCTCCGCTACCGCCCAGCGCGCCAACCACAAGCGAGTTTCCTGGCAGGCGCAGCATACCGGCATCGAACATCGATAGTCCGAAGTAGGTCAACACACCGGCGAGCAAAGCCAGAATCGCCGCAGGAACCACCTTGGTTAAACGGGGAGCGTACAACATCACGACGGCGGTTATCGCACCGATCACAATGCCCTGCCACTGCCACAAGCTTGGCGTGGTGATTGCACGCCATAGGGAACTACCGTTTGGTGTGCCGAGCAATTTGGGTAGCTGGCTACCGATGATGATGAGGCCCACCGCCGAGAGATAGCCGCTGACTACCGGATAGGGCATGTACTTGATCAACCGGCCAAGTCCAATCAGGCCGAAAAGCAATTGCAGTAGCCCAGCGGTCAGGCTTATCACGGTCAACGACAAGATGATCGCTTCAGCCGGAGAGCCACGTTGAATTTGCTCGATCGCGAAGGCGGAAAGCACAGCGGCGGCTGGCGCACATGGCGCCGTGATTAGCCGATTGGTGCCACCCATAAGCGAAGCGACCAGACCAAGTGCCGTTGCGCCCAATATCCCGGCCAAAGCGCCCAAGGCGGCATAGTTGCTGCCAAGGGCCGAAAAAATCGTGACGCCGAACGCGATAGCCGCAGGCAGCGCTACCAGCATCGCCGCCATGCCGCCCCAGAAGTCTCCCGCAAGATTATTGGTTTTTGGATTTGTCATCGCGAGCGCCGCTTGTCGAAAGGTGAACAGTTAATTACATCATATCAGCGTGCCGGAGGCACAATGTGTTTTGCCGCAACGCGCTAACTGGGCTAAAAATTTCGTGTCGAACGCTTCGGTAGGATAATTCGAAGCCGGGAACTTTCGTGGCCGCAGAGTGGAATTCCTGCAGGTCCCATCAAATGCGGATTTGGCCTATGCTGAGAGCTGGCCGACGTCACTCACCCTATGGAGCATGAAGATGCGATGGTCCGTTTTTGTTTTTTCGATGCTGATGTCATTAGCCGTTTTAGCCCAGAAGCCTGCCACAGAGACCGCAGCGGCGACGGTTTTCAATGCCTGGTTGAAGGCCTTTAACTCGGGCGACATCGCTCAGTATCAGGCATTTGACGAGCAGTTTCAGCCGCCGCGACCGATGACGCAGATGACTGACTTTCACAAGCAGACTGGCGGCTTCGTACTGGTGCGGGTGGAAAAAAATGAAGCGACCACGTTTGTGGCCCTGCTCAAAGAAAAGAACTCAGATAATATCGGCCGCGCCGAGCTGACCGTCAGCGCCGATAGTCCGCCAAAGATGCTAAGCGCGACCATTCGGCTGGTGCCACCACCGGCTGATCTGGCGCCGCAACGCTTGCCAGAGTCTGAGGCTATTGCCGCGGTCGTGAAGCGCATTGACGCCGCAGCCAGTAGCGATCAATTTTCCGGCGCAATGCTGATCTCAAGGAATGGCAAAATACTTCTGGAAAAAGCGTGGGGACGCGCTGACCGCGACAAAAACGTGCCGGTGACCGTCGCCACCCAGTTTCGTGTTGGCTCGATGAACAAGATGTTTACGGCGGTCGGCATACTCCAGTTGGTCGAAGCCAGGAAGCTCGCGCTGGATGATCCGATCGGCAAATACCTTAAGGATTTTCTGGACCGCGACACCGCGTCCAAAGTCACTATTCGTCACTTGCTCACTCATAGTGGTGGCACCGGCGACATCTTTGGGCCGGAATTCGACAAGAATCGGCTGTCGCTCAAATCGCATGCCGATTACACAAAGCTATACAGTTCGCGTGCGCTGTTGCATGAGCCCGGAGTGACTTTCCGCTATTCCAATTTCGGGTATGTCTTGTTGGGCGCCGTGATTGAAAAAGTCAGTGGCCTCAACTACTACGACTACGTGCAACGCCGCATTTTTGAGCCCTCCGGGATGAAGGCGACCGCTTCGCTTCCGGAGACCGACGCCGTAGCGATGCGCGCGCAGGGCTACATGAAAGAAGCAGGCAAGTGGATACCGAATACCGAAACGCTGCCATGGCGCGGGACGGCGGCGGGTGGCGGATATTCGACGGTCGGTGATCTGTTGCGATTTGCCGAGGCACTTCAAAGCGGCAAGCTTATTTCCAATGCGATGTTGGCTGAGGCAACCCGCGACCAGATGCAAAGCTACGGCTTCGGCTTCGGCATACGCGGGCAGGGTGCATGGCGGGGGTTTGGTCACGGTGGCGGCGCACCCGGCATGAATGGCGAACTGCGCATCATGCCGGTACAGGGCTATGTGCTGGTTGTGCTGAGCAATCTTGATCCGCCAGCGGCATCCCGAGAGCTGGATTTCGTCGCTGCGAGATTACCTGCTTCCCAATAACGCCGATTACATGGCGCGCGCAAATACGCGACAACTCTAACCAAAGTGGAAATGGTGACAGTTTAGTGATCTGAAGGTGGACTGACACAACACCGGTATCATGGCCGCTGTCCCCACGATCTCTGGAGTATTCATGTCGTCTGAACCTGGTTTCTTGCGCCGCGCTTTCACCGGCTTCTGGTCGTTTCTCGATGCCAGTCGCCGCGTAATTCTCAATCTCATTTTCCTGTTCATCCTAATCGTCATCGTCGTCGCTATCGTCAAAGGCAGCCCGAAGATTGAAGAAAAGACGGCGCTGGTGCTTGACCTGAAAGGGCCGCTGGTCGAACAGCGCGCGGCTGGCTCTCCAGATCGATTGCTGAGCGAGCTGCAAGGCGGCACTTCGCAGACCCAGCTGCGGGACGTGCTCGCCGTTCTCGACGCGGCAGCCAAAGACGCAAAAATTGAACGCGTCGTGTTGATCCTCGACGAGTTTGACGGCGGTGGTTTGGCTTCCCTGCGCGAAGTGGCGAGTGCGCTGGAACGCTTCAAAGCCAGTGGCAAGCCGGTGGTGGCGTGGGGTGGAAACTATGACCAGCGCTCCTACTACCTGGCCGCGCATGCAAGCGAAGTGTATTTGCATCCGATGGGAATGATGATGCTTGAGGGTTTTGGTCGCTACCGCAATTATTACAAAGACGCGCTGGATCGACTGGGCATTCAG
>JANMZU010000736.1:0-2113 GCA_031383585.1 Betaproteobacteria bacterium | reverse complement strand
CCCATCTGGATGAATCGCATGCGTTCTTTAATGGCAGCAGCGTCTTCCTGTTTCCAGCCGGTTTTGCAGATGCGGCGTGCGAAGTGGAAATCGAGCGGCCCGATGGCGCGCGCTATATGGATTGGCAAGTGGCTACCGCATTAAAGCAAACCCCAGCACCGACGAGGCTTCCAGGCCAAAATGCCGCCGAGGCGCCCGTCAATACTGGAGTTACAACTTCCAAACGCTTCGGCAAGTTTGCGGCAAACAATTACGACGAGTTGATCGATCATCCCGTCGAAATCGGCACGTTTACCCACGCAACGTTTGAAGCGTGTGGCGTCAAACATCACATTGCCATTACAGGCAAACACCGCGCCGACATGAATCGCCTGTGCGCAGACTTGACGAAAATCTGCGAGGCACAGATTCGCCTGTTCGAACCTGAAACTGAGGCGGCGCCAATGTCAGAGTACTGGTTCCTGATCATGGCGGTGTCTGATAGCTATGGCGGCTTGGAACATCGCGCCTCCACCGCGCTGATCTGTAACCGCGACGATTTGCCGCTGGCGCACGACAAGTCGGTAAGTAACGGATATCGGCGCTTTCTGGGATTGGCTTCACATGAGTATTTTCACACTTGGAATGTGAAACGCATCAAGCCTGCGGCATTCGTGCCCTACGATCTGACCCGCGAAAACTACACGCGGCAGCTATGGTTTTTTGAAGGCATCACCAGCTACTACGATGATCTGATGCTGGTACGTAGCGGGCTGATCGAGCCACTCGCCTATCTGGAGCTGATTGCTGAGAACATCGGCCGCGTGATGTCGCAGTCGGGCCGCAACAAGCAGAGCGTAGCCGAGTCGAGCTTTGACGCCTGGGTGAAATACTATCGGCAGGATGAGAATTCGCCTAACGCAATCGTTAGTTACTATCAGAAAGGCTCGATGATCGGCTTGGGGCTGGACCTCACCATTCGTCAACGCACCAACGGCGCGAAATCGCTGGACGATGTGATGCGCAGCCTTTGGACAACCTACGGTCGCACGGGCGTTGGTGTGCCAGAAGGCGGCGTGCAAGCGGCTGCCGAACTGGCCAGCGGAGTCAATTTGAAGGATTTTTTCGACCATGCTGTAGACGGCACTGCCGACCTTGCGTTGGCTCCACTGTTGCTCGCCATGGCCATCAACATGAGCTGGCGAACGCCTGGCAAGACCAAAGTTGAAGATTCGGCCCCGGCGACCATCGGCGCGAAGATCGGCGCGGAAGCGAATGGCGATGCGAAAGTCACACAGGTGTTCGATGGTGGCGCCGCTCAGGCCGCAGGTCTTTCCGCGGGCGACGTGGTTATCGCCATTGACGGTTTGCGGGTCAGCGCTGTGACGCTGGAAAAGCAATTGCGCAGCTACCCGGTTGGCTCGGTGGTGGATGTCACCGCCTTTCGGCGTGATGAGATGTTGTCCTTTGACGTCAAGCTGCAAACTTTGGCGGCGCAGACTTGTGCGTTGACCATGTTGGAAGCGCCGATTGACGCCAAAACCCGCCGTGACGCCTGGCTACTGCCCGCATCGACGTCCTGAACTGGCCCGCCAGCGCTATACTTTTCCCCCACCCGTATTTCCGGAGTCGCCATGAATGCCCCAAATGACCTGAAGCTTCCACCGTTGCAAGATGCATCGTTATTCCGCCAGCAGAGTTACCTCAATGGCGAGTGGATCGACGCCGACTCGGGTGCCAGATTCGATGTCGACAACCCCGCCGACGGCAGCGTCATTGCCAGCGCACCATTATGCGGTGGCGCTGAAACTCGCCGCGCCATCGATGCCGCCAATGCCGCCCTCCCCGCTTGGCGTGCGCTGACGGCAAAACAGCGGGGGACTTTGCTGCGCCGCTGGTTTGATCTCATGCTACTGAATGCAGATGATCTGGCGCTAATACTGACCACTGAGCAAGGCAAGCCGTTGGCTGAAGCCAAAGGCGAGGTCATGTACGGGGCATCTTTCATTGAGTGGTTTGCCGAAGAGGGCAAGCGCATCTATGGCGATGTCATCCCGCCGCACATGGCGGATAAACGACTCATCGTCATCAAACAACCGATTGGTGTGACAGCCGCCATCACACCGTGGAATTT
>JANMZU010000724.1:0-1998 GCA_031383585.1 Betaproteobacteria bacterium | reverse complement strand
TTTTCGTGTTGGCAATGAAGTGCGTCAGTGGGTTGAAGGCAAAGCGTGGTTATTCGACGATACGATCGAGCACGAAGCCAGGAACGATAGCCGTGAGAATCGAATCATCCTGCTTTTTGAAATATGGCGCCCTGAACTGACAATGGAAGAGCAGGGCCTGGTGAGCGCAATGTTTGACGCGATAGACGCCCACACCGGCATGAACCCGGTTTGGGAAATTTAGTGTGTGTCAGGCGCGCGCTTCCGCGAGATAATTCGCCAGCCGCTGAGTAACGCCGCCAATCCCACCAAACCACGCGGTCCGGTGTCGTTGTCAGTCATTGATTTTGAAGGCTAACCAGACGGCGCGCCGTCAGAAGGATACGATGCGAAACACGCAATCCGCCGGAAATGAAATCGTCGCCCTTGAGACCGAGGCAGTGCGTGCGCTGCAAGCCGGTCGTGAGCAAGAGGCCCTCAGTGCCTGGGCGCGAATTCTCGCCATCAACCCGAATCACGGAGCAACATTGACTGCGATCGGTCAGCATGCGTTTCGCAAGGGCAATCTGGACTCGGCTCGCACCGCGTTTCAGCGCGTCGTCGATACGGATGGCAGCGATCCGCAGCAATGGATCAGTCTTGCACTGGTTTATCAGAACCTCAAGGATGAACAAGGTGAAGAAAGGGCAATCGCTCGCGCATTATCGGTTGATCCCGGCGATTTGCTTGCTCTGCTGCTCCGCGGCAACCTCCTGGAGCGGCAGGGAAAAACCCATCTGGCCGCGCGCGCCTATGGTGCTGCAGCCACGGTTTCGCCGCCGGCCGAGCGACTCGACCCCAAGCTGTACTCGGCGGTTTCCCACGCAGCAGCCTATCGCGAAAAATACGATCTAGACTGCAGCAGTTTTTTGACCGCGTATCTCGACCAGGTATACAAAGAAAATGCGGGCGAAAATCTGAAACGTTTTAAGGACTCGCTGGACATCATGCTCGGACGTAAGCGCCGGTACGACTCCCAATCGATGGTTCACCACTATCCCGGTTTGCCTGCCATTGAATTTTTTGAGCGTGCGGATTTTCCGTGGTTGGATCCGATAGAGGCGGCAACCGATGCCATTCGTGACGAGTTTCTGCAGATACTTGAGACTGAAGTTGGGTTTACCCCATACATCACCTACCCGGATGACGTGCCGCTCAATCAATGGGCGGAGCTAAACAATTCGCCGAGCTGGAGCGCGTTCCACCTTTTCAAGTTGGGAAGCCTGGTTGCGGAGAATGCCGCCAAATGCCCGACGACCATGGGTTTGCTCGAAACCGTACCCCAGCCACATCAGTCTGGCCGCACGCCCGCCGCCATGTTTTCATTGTTGAAGCCCAACACCCACATTCCGCCGCACGTTGGCGTGTCCAACGTTCGCCTGGTTACTCACGTACCGCTCATCATCCCGTCAGGTTGCGGATTTCGTGTCGGCAACGAGACCCGCGAATGGGTACCGGGTAAAGCCTGGGTATTTGATGACACGATCGAGCACGAAGCCTGGAACAATAGCGATAAGCTACGTGTGGTGTTGATCTTTGATATCTGGCATCCGCACCTCACGCCGCCTGAGAGATCAATGATCAGTGCGATGGCGGCTGGCCTGAATGCGTTTTCCGGGGCCGATACTGGCTACATCGGCTAGAAAATCGTAGATCGCCATTTGGCGCGGTGTTCGGAGGTAAATCGGCCTGTCAAGCCCGTCAATGCTGGACTGTCACGAGTGGGCCGATCAGACTTAATACGTGTTAGTTGTCTTAACGTAGCGCTACAAACGCACGCTCTGCTGGACCCTGCACCGGATGTACTGCTGGAAGTACAGCTTAGCCGAGATTGTCCATTAGGCGCACCTTCGGTGCTGCGCGGTCGCTGCCGGTGCATTTGGGGCCATTTTTGCCTCTCTTCGTTACCAATAGCTGTGCTATTGGTGCCTCAGTCGAGACAAAACTGACTCCCAACTGCCCTCGGCATCAACTCGCGCC
>JANMZU010000778.1:0-1703 GCA_031383585.1 Betaproteobacteria bacterium | reverse complement strand
CTTCACCCATCGGGTGAGCCCTCCCTTGGCTGAAAAACCATCGGAAACCCGCGTCCAGTATAGAGAATCGCTATCTGGTCGGGGAGCAACTGCTTTTTCTAGGATTAACCTTTCAAAAAGAGCCCTCTATCTTGGCGAGATATATTGCCGCCATTGCCAGCAGACTCTGAACGAGCCGCCACAGAATTAGCCGGCCAATCCGTCAATGAGCTAGTTGATGCGGGGATACGCCCGGCAAATTGGCAAACACCATCATCGGCGGGCTTCAGCGGACATGAAGGGCCGGAGGCGCGCTTTGCTATTGGTGCTTGTCAATTTAGTGTCACCGCTGCACTTCATGTCGACGGGGCATTAGCAATAGCGATTATGCGTAAAACTCTAGGCCTGCCTATGGCAACGAGGAGAAAGTCCGTTCACGCACCCACGCGGGTGAAGTTCGCAGCAGCGCGGCAATCTCTGCAAAATCGTCCGGTAAGGCGGCGTCTGCGTGACTGTTGGCGAGATGTCGCGAGAGTTTGGTGGCGAGCACAACATTTTTCACTTGTGAAGAATCAGCGTGCGCGTCGTCCATGAGGCGTTTGAATAAACTTGGCAGGCGCCACTCGGTCAAGATCGCAAGTTGCAATTCGTTGAGCGTAATCCCAAGCACTGATTTCTGGATGTCACGCGTGCGGGCGTGGGCGTCATGCTCCTGCATTGTTTGCATTCGCAGCGCCAGCGTCGGGGCGAATATCCAGACCAGCATTTCTGCGACATCGTGCAACATCGCCGCCTCTGCGATCACCTCTATATCCGTATCATTGCGGTAGCTGGCCCAATCGCGCGCAAACTCAGCCGCTGCTGCCGAGCGGGCGAGCACAAGGTCGAGACCCCGTTGCGCGTCGGGCAGGGAAATCAGGCGAGCTTCAACACAATCAAGTTGGTCAAATTTTCGAAAGAACCGGGCAATGCCGGCGTTTACGATTGCCGCATTGACGGTCTCAATGTCGTTGGCGAGTGTCGAATGCATCGCCAACACATTATCTGAGAGGTGTTTTCCAGCCCAGATGAGCGTCTTGAGCGACATTAACGGGTCATTCTCGATGACATTGGCGATATCGCGTGGCGCGATATCGTCGTCTATCTTTAGCAGGTCCAGCGCCTCAATCGTGCGCGCAAGCACCGGCAGATTAACTTGCTCGAAGTGGCGAATCCACGCCAGGGCATTCGGCAGGGCTGATTCAATGAACGACACGCAATGCTCCGTAGCGAGACACGTTGGGGGTACAGGGGGTGAAACACCAATGACACTGACCTTAATATCGGTATGCGGGCGCAATTCATTAGCAGTTTGTTGAATTTCGTATGAGTTTTAGTCCGCCACTGGAGTTTTTGCGGCAGTTTGCCATTTGGCGAAGGGGACGTAGAAAGACTCGATGACCCTGACCTTCACAGGTTCGCGAATTCTGGCGCATCCGAGTTTAAGTACTTGTCGGCAATGCCGCCGCCGGTCGACTATCGCGGCGCATATGCGAAAAAGCGCATTCCTTCCACCACGGTTTTTAACCATTGAGAAGAGTCGGGGCAATACGTTTACAGGATCAGGGCTACCAATCACCGGCGCCGTTTGAACATTCGCGAAACGCCGAATTGATCGAGGCCACCAACGACGACTTGTCCACAGTTTCAAGCAACAACAGCCAATCCGCTCGGCTGACAAAAAG
>JANMZU010000776.1:0-1963 GCA_031383585.1 Betaproteobacteria bacterium | reverse complement strand
GATACTGGCGAAGCCTTCCCAGCGGAATCGCTTCGTCAACAGCGAATAGGCGAGTGAACCCAGAATCATGCCCAGCGTGGTAGCGATACCAAACGTGACCGCCAGCGACTTGTCGCTCCACATCATCAGCAGTTCAAGGCTGTAAGCATATGGCGCAACAAAGGTGAGGGACTCAGCGGCGCGGCTGTTAGTGCCAAAAAACACATTCTCGAGCGTATCGGGGTTTTCACCGAAGCCGATGTGCGCGGTGATGTACCACCCCGCGATAACGGCGAGCCCGTAACCCAGCCCGCCAAGCCAGGCATCCAGGCTGGCGCGAAAATCACGATTCAGCAGCACGAAGCCCAGCATCGGCACGGTGATCAAGCAGGCGATGAGAATCTGTGCGGCTTTCTTGCTGATGCCCAGCAAGGGTGACAGTAGTGCGCCGATCTCTTGCGTCGCAACACCATGCTGTGACAAATCGATGGCGACGGCGTCTACGGTATTGACCCGCCACACGCCAAACAGGCCCTTCATCGTCATATAGGCGGCGATGGCCAGAAACGCAAACACGACGATGGATTTCAGGTTGCCGCCACCAATGCGAACCAGCGTACGGCTGCCGCAGCCGCTGGCCAGCGTCATGCCGATGCCGAACATCAGGCCGCCCACTACGTATGACAGCCAGGTGAGGCTGGAACGCGTGTAGAACGACTTCGAAAGATCGATAAGATTTGCCGCGTACAGTGCCTGCGCGCCCAGAATCGCCACCGCCATCGCTAGCACCCACATGCGCATGCGTGTGAAGTCATTCATGTTAACGATGTCCGAAACCGCGCCCAGGGTGCAGAACTGGGTGCGCGCGGAGATCGCGCCGAGGATGAATGCGATGGCGAAGCCCAGCCATGCGACGGTAGATGCGAGATTGGTTGTAATCATTGGATTGTTTCTGGTGTGAAGCTGGGGCCCATAGACTTGAAGCCGAAGGCCGGAAGTGTAGCGTCGGCGACGCTGCCGATACCCCACATTTTACAATCGAGTCAGCGGCCAGAGAAACAGATGCGGCTAATGTTTGAACGGCTGAAACTGACGCCGGATCACGCGTAACGCGTGGCGTCCACGACGCCAGCAGCGACAAATCCGTCCTTGCGCAGCCGACATGAGTCACAAACCCCGCACGCACGCCCTTCTGCATCGGCCTGATAACACGATACCGTCAAGGCGTAATCGACGCCGAGCCGTGTGCCTTCGCGCACGATGTCGGCTTTGCCCATGTGAATGATCGGCGTATGGATGACGAGTTGTTGGCCTTCGACGCCAGCGCGGGTCGCGAGACGCGCCATCGTTTGAAATGCAGCGATGTAGTCCGGTCGACAATCCGGATAGCCTGAATAGTCCACGGCGTTCATGCCGGCAAAGATATTTGGCGCACCGAGCGTTTCGGCCCAAGCGAGAGCCAGGGACAGAAAAATTGTATTGCGGGCAGGCACGTATGTCACCGGAATACCGGGCATTGGGGTGGTCGGTACCGCGATATCGCTATCGGTCAACGCTGAACCACCCCAACCAGTGAGGTCGAGCCTGACCACGCGATGCTCTTTGGCCGCCAACGCTGTAGCAACCCGCGCCGCCGCGTCCAATTCCGAGCGGTGACGCTGGCCATAGTCGAACGACAAAGCGTAGCTCTCGTAGCCCTGCTCCCGCGCCATCGCCAGTACCGTCGCCGAATCGAGCCCCCCGGACAGCAACACCACGGCACGTGCCATTTTCCCTTCTGTCATCATCACACGCCGCGCTTCTCGCCCCAGATGATCTGGTGGAGCTGGATTTGCATGCGCACATTGATGCCATCGCGCAGAATCCACGTGGCGAGCTCGGCAGTGCTCACGTCGTGGAAAGAAGGGGAGAACAGCACCGGTGCAAGCGTGGTCAATTTTTCCCTCGCCAGTAGCGCTGTTGCCCACTGGTAGTCGCTCTCGGA
>JANMZU010000616.1:0-2593 GCA_031383585.1 Betaproteobacteria bacterium | reverse complement strand
ATCGACCGGTCGTTTGTGCGCGATATTCCGCGAGACAGCGACGATGTAGCCATCACGGTGGCCATCATCAACTTGGCGGCCAGTCTAAAGCTAAGTGTCGTCGCCGAAGGTGTCGAGACGCAGGAGCAGGCGCACTTTCTGGAAGAGCATCAGTGCGATTTTCTTCAGGGCTACCATATCTCACGTCCGCTTGACGCCACAGATGTCTTGCTGTGGTTGAAGCGTCGGCAAAGTTGACCACATGTCTAACGTACAATTGTTCCCGCACAAGGTGCTTTAGCGAAAAATTCAGGTCGTCATTCGAATTTCGCTGTCGTTAAACGGGAAGCCTGTAAGTAAATATCAGGCACTGCCCCCGCAACGGTGGTTGGTTCACCCGTCGTCGCAAAGCCACTGGATGTCTGCGTATTGCGCATGCCTCCAGGAAGGTGATGGCAGGTGCAGTAGGTTCTTCAACTACACACTATCAGTCCGGAGACCGGCCTTGGAACCAGGCAGGCACGCATTACTTGTGTGCCGATCTGGTTGGTGTGCTCAGGCGGCTGGTCCAGCGACTGGCATGAAGAATCACGCAGCTTGCGGGGACGCTCGCTGCACTCCATCCGGCAAAAACATGAGAATCAAGAAACCACATTAGCTTATCCTGGCTTCGCTTGTCATTTCATCTGTCGCAAACGCACAGGCAGCAACGCAAGTCGAACAACTCATCATCACCGCTTCGCGCACGCCACAACCACTCGCCGCCACACTCGCCTCCACCAGCGTCATTTCGAACGAGGAAATCGAAGCCGCCGGCGCGATGACACTTCCTGAACTTCTCCAACGCAAGGCCGGGCTTGAGATCCGCACCACGGCCGGAGCAGGGCAGCCCGCTGGCGTATTCATTCGCGGCGCCAGAAGCCAGCCACGCTGGTATTGGTCGGCGGCTTGCGATTGGGTTCGGCGACCTCCGGTTCGCCCGCAATTGAGAATATCCCCCTCGATATGATTGAGCGTATCGAAGTCGTGAAAGTACCGCAGTCGGGACTTTATGGTTCCGATGCAATCGGAGGCGTCATCCAGATTTTCACGCGCAATCTTGATCTGTCGCGGCTGCAGGCCAACGCAGGTTTCCGATCGGATTCAGATGTTGCGGTCAGTACCGGCTTTACGGCTGTTGAGAACAAGACTGCCGTAACGCTCAATGCGGGTATCGCCAAATGCGGCCGCGATCCGCGACCAATAGCGATCCCCCCAGTTTCATAGTCAATTACGATCGCGATCCGTACCAGAACACTAACGTTAGATCCAACCTTTCCCACACGCTCTGGCAGGGCGAAACGATTTCGTTCAAAGCCTGGCAATTGCGCGCGATTGTGCACTTTGACAACAGCCCGCGTGACGATGCGCAAAACCGCCAGACCCTGTCTGGCCCTGGCGTGTCATCCGAAAACCAGAACATGAATGGCTGGACATCGAGGATAGACATCGGGCGGACCACAGATGACTGTAAAGTCACATCGTCACTCCCCGGCACGTTCAAGACCGGGCAGAATCAGAAGGTGTGGGCAAATGAATTCAAGACCCTGCGCGGGGGCAGTACCACGGGTGCAGAGTGGCGGGAGGAAAGCGTGTCCTCAACACCCAATTACGACCGGTAAAAGCGCACCACCTACTCGCTGTTCGCGGGATGCCTTGAACGTTTTGGCGACGCCGGCGAACAACAGCTGGACTTTTCACTGCGCCGCGAAGAGCAATCCCAGTTTGGCAAACGCAATACCGGCCGTGTCCGCCTACGGCATCCAGCTGAAGCCCGCGCTGCTGGTCTACGCGCGCGTTAGCCGTGCCTTTCGTGCGCCGTCGTTCAATGATCTCTGCTTCCCCGGCTTTTCAAATCCGTTGCCAAAACCCGAGCGCAGCGAACAAGCCGAGGTCGGGGTGCGCTGGACCAGCGCGCTGGCGCGTGCATCGCTGGTGCGGTTCGATCATCGTATCGACGACCTGATCGCGCCGGACTTCATCAGCTTCATCCCTGTTAACACTCCCAGTGCGCGGATCAAGGGCTGGTAGCTGACTGGCGACACGTTGTTACTAGCCGGCTTCGCGGTGAAGACTTCGCTGACGTTCAGCGAACGATCAATGCTGACACCGGTAGACAGCTGCGCTCGCGAGCGAATGTTTTCGGTAGCTTGGCCGTTGAACGCAGTGTCGGCCAGTGGACTGTTGGCGGCGATGTCGTTGCCAATGGCCGTCGTTACGATTCCGCAACTGAGGCAGCCAGTTCTCGCATGAGCGGCTATGCGCTGCTAATGCCCGAGTTGCTCATCAAGTCAGCAAACTTCTATCTGTGGAAATAAATGGCCAGAACCTCACTGACCGCCAGTATGAGTTGGCCCGCGCATCCAACACGTCCAATCGTACTATGTTGCTCAGTCTAAACTGGTTGGGTTCTAACCTTACCATCGAACGCCGTGGCTGCATGCATAAACACAAGCACAGGCGCGGCGTTCGGGGCGAAAATTGCTTGAAAGGCATGTGTATTGGCGTTCTACACACTTGAGACCTTCATAATATCTGCTGTGTCCACGGGCTCAAGACGTCCTCACGTTGTAGT
>JANMZU010000615.1:0-5694 GCA_031383585.1 Betaproteobacteria bacterium | reverse complement strand
GAAGCTCGCGTCGGAGCCAATCATTTTTGATTCCATTGTGATTCCGCAGGCGCTGTTTCCCAAACTGACCGCAGCAAAGGTCGCCGGGCGCCCCAACACCATCTATCACCTTTATCAGAGCGCCTATGACATCACCGTCGTGCGCTCTGCAGAACGGCTACGCGCGCGCCTCGCCGATGCTGAGAGCGCTGGCGTTCTCGGCATCAAGCTGCGCGCGCCGTTGCTGGAGATTCGCCGCGTCGCGATGACGTTTCATGATGCCCCTGTTGAGTTTCGGCGCTCCTTGGTCAATACGGAGCACTACGAATACTTCAGCGATCTGGCGAAAACGGGTGGCGGCTGAGGCAGACCCAGGCTGCGTTGTCTGATAGATTTTTCAACCCGCAGTATTCGTGTCCGCAATGTTGCCATGCACCTGGCGGACCAAGCTGCCACTGGGGCTAAGCGAAACGCTATACTAAACTTGAAAACAGCGCCCGGCCTGCAGGTACGACCGGCGAGACCGTTGATGGCGTGATCTATAGGGTCCAGATGGAATTCTTCGCAAGCGATCAAGAAGTCGACAGACTTGAGGCTTTGCTGAGGGCAGCGTGCGACGCACGTAGTGTCCATTTTTTGCTGCCGCTGGCCTGGCAGTTGCGACAGCGCGATCCGCCCCGGGCGCTTGCCCTCGCTGAGGAGGCCGAGCGCGTCGTCAGCGCCTCCAGCCTTGGCGAGGCTGAAGAATTGCGCATCCGCGCGCGTCTGCAACTCATCCATACCGAGGTTCACTGGCTGCAGGGCAATGTCGAGCTGGCAAAGGTGCCATTGGCAGCATCGTTGACGATTTTTACCGGCCTGGCCGACGCTATCGGCTGCGGCGATAGTGAGTGGCTGGGGGCTTCCATTTGGCATAACCTCGGCGATCAAGAGCGGCGCGGCGTTTGCCTGCATGCGGCGCTGGACCACTATGCGGCCGCTGGGGATCTGATCAGGCTGGCCGCGGTTCGCGCGCGTCTGGTGTTTTATGCGGCATTTTCCGACCCTGTCGCGGCGCGACCTGACTTGCAGTCACTTATCGCGAGTCGTCCACCTTCGCACTCTCTAGTGGATGCGTGGATGCTCGCGGCCGATGGCGTCATCGCTTCGCTGAGTGGGCAGCATGGCGCGGCCGCGCGCGCCTTTATGCGTGCCTACGAGGCTGCGAATCACTGTGGCAGCCTAGCCGTCGCCGCCAACTGCGCCGGTAACGCCGGTGATAGTTGTGCCCAACTTAACGACCTCGCAACCGGCCTGCATTGGTGCGAGCGCGCGCTCACTTTAGCCCGTCAGATAGGCAGCCCGGCGCAGACCGCGCTCGCGTGCACCAACATGGCTGAAGTCTTACGCCGCCTCAATCGTCCAGTCGATGCCCATGCGCGCCTGGAAGAAGCCAGGGCGGCGTTGGCGCACTTGCCAACACACACCAACCAAACCAACGTTCTCTCTGCGCTGGCGGACCTCGCGCTGGAGGTCGGCGACGATACCGCAGCGCTGGAATGGGCGACGAAGGCCGAAACGCTAGCGTTCGCGATGCGCAGGAGGGAAGTGCAGACAAAGGCACTTCGGCAGCAGGCACGTGCTTTGGGCCACCTTGGACGACCAACGGAGGCGCTCAATAAAATTGGCGCGTCGCTA
Source organism: Betaproteobacteria bacterium (assembly GCA_031383585.1). Lineage (GTDB taxonomy): Bacteria > Pseudomonadota > Gammaproteobacteria > Burkholderiales > Usitatibacteraceae > UKL13-2. The sequence goes on along the minus strand of JANMZU010000615.1, from coordinate 4,038 downwards.
GCGCTGGCACAGGAGACCGCCAATCCGACATGGCAAATGGAAGCCATGCGGGTGCTGGCTGAACTGCATCGCAACCATACCTTGCCCGCCCCGGCTGGAATGAATTCGGCCAGCCCTGCGCTCCACTACGCGCAGGAGGCGTTGCTGTTGGCGCGTAGTCTGCAAGGTTTTTTTGTGCCCCCCAACCTGCTCGATGAGGCTGCCGCAGATTACGCCTCCATCGGCGACATGACTAGCGCCTATGCGTTGGCGCTGGAGGCTAAGCAAGCACAGGTGCACATGCACAGCAAGGAAGCCTCAGACCGAGCCGTAGCGATGCAGGTGCAGCAAGAAATGGAATTGGCGCGCGCGCTCGAGGGCGCCGCGTTGCAGCATGCCCGCACGCAACAAACACTCGCGCAAACTCGCGCGCAATTGCTGGAATCAAGAAACAAGGCCCTGACCGAGTCCCAGGCGATTCAAGCAACGATTCTTGAAATTGGCCAACTCGCCACGCAAAGTACCGACATCAGTGCGTTCCTGCGAGCCGTGCATGTTGCTCTGTGCCGCATCATGAGTGCCGCGAATTTCTATGTTGCGCTCTACCACCAGAATGAAAATCAAATCCAGTATGTCTATTTCGCCGATGAAAAGGAGTCGATACCGGACTCGGTTCAACGACTGGAACTCGATCCCGATGGGCCATCACTGACCGGACGGGTAATTTTTCACCGGCGGCCACTGGTGATTACGTCTGCGGATATCGAGATACGCGCTTCGACTGGAGTGCCGCTTGGATTGGGCGAAGTGGCCGCGCAATGGGTTGGATTTCCACTACTCGACCATCAGAAAAACGCGTTGGGCGCCATCGTTATCCAGAGCTACGATCCGGAGTTCCGCTACAGCGAGGAAGACCAGGCATTGTTTGGTCTAATCACCAATCACGTCGCCAGCGCGCTGGAGGGCTTCCAAAGTCGTGATCGCCTGGAACAATCACTTGTGCGACAAAATATTGTTGCTGACTTCGGGAAATTCGCCCTCACCGACAGAGCCCTGAATGAACTCATGAACGAGGCGGCGATGTCGGTGACAAGCGGGCTGGACCTTACGCACTGCATTATCACGGAGCATGTTGCGGGTCCCAATCTGCTGATGGTGCGAGCCACCCTCGGTTGGGAGGTACATGGTTCGGGAGGCGCCGCGATCGACCATCACAGTGATGCGCATGCCAATTTCTGCCTCGGCCAGAACGAGGCAGTAGTAGTTACCGACTTCCAGACGGATACTCGCTTCGCGGTAGCCGCTGCGGATGCCGCCAGAATCGTCTTAAGCGGTCTGGCAGTTTTGATTCATGCCGGTGCCAAGCCCTATGGCGTCCTGACGGCGCACGCGGCACACTGCCGCACTTATTCCGACGCCGATGTGAAATTCGCGCAATCGATTGCCAATATCCTCGCGACAGCCATCGAGCGCCAGGAATCGGCACAGCGATTTGCCTATCTCGCGCAATATGACCAACTGACCGGTCTACCCAACCGCAACCTGTTCCGGGATCGGCTTGCACATGCCATCGTTCGCGCAAAGCGCGAAGATGGCATGGCGGCGCTGGTGTCGTTCGACTTGGACCACTTCAAGGAAATCAACGACACCTTTGGCCATGAAACCGGCGATCTGGTACTCAAGAATGTGGCAGCGCGATTGGCCGACTGCGCGCAAGCAGGCGACACGATTGCGCGTCTGGGCGGTGATGAATTTGCCGTAGTTCTGGAGCACATTGCCGATGTGGGCGAGGCAGTGAAAGTGGCTCAGAAAATATTGCAGACACTTTCGAAACCCACCCATCTGGAGAACACCGACTTTTATGTTACGCCGAGCATCGGCATTGCCATCTACCCAGACCACGGGACCGACGCCATTAGCTTGCTCAAACACACCGACGTCGCGATGTACCACGCCAAAAACGAGGGGCGCAATAATTTCCAACTCTACTCATCGCGTTTGAGCGCGGTCGCCCGAGATCGTGTGCTGCTTGAGGGCAATCTGCACAAGGCGCTCGAACGCAAAGAGTTCATGTTGTTTTATCAAGCGGTGATCGATCTGAAGACGATGCGGATTTCCAGCGCAGAGGCGCTGTTGCGCTGGCAGCATCCGGAGCGGGGAATCATCGTCCCTGCGGACTTCATGAAGGTGGCCGAGCAGACCGGATTGATTGTGCCTATCGGCGAGTGGGTACTGCACGAGACGTGCCAGCAGCTAAAGCGCTGGCGAACGAGCGGCCTGCACACGCCCGATATTGCCGTCAACCTTTCGGCACGGCAGTTTCGTAAAGCCGACCTGATCGACATCGTGTCCTCTGCGCTAAGCCATAACGGCATCGAGGCGAACCAGCTGAAAGTGGAAATCACCGAGAGTTTGTTGATGGAGAACACCGATGCCAGCATTGCGATGCTCTACAAACTCAAGGAAATGGGCATTCAGATTGCGCTGGACGATTTCGGCACGGGCTATTCGTCGCTTTCTTATCTGCGGCACTTTCCAATTGATATTCTGAAAATTGATCAGTCCTTCGTTCGCGGGGTCACGACCCGCACCGATGACAGCGCTTTGGTCAAGGCCATGATCGGTCTCGCTCATGCTCTCGACCTGACCACGACCGCCGAGGGCGTCGAAACCGATGACCAACTAGCGTTCTTGCGCGCACAAGGCTGCGATCACACCCAAGGGTATTTTTTCAGCAAACCTATTCCAGCGACTGAATTTGCAGATCTGCTAGCGGAGAACAGGGCGTTTCATTAGCGCGAATAGAGGCTGCGGCGCGTGTGCTCCGGCTTAGAGCAGCACGCCGACTGTTGGGCCCGAGCGGCCCGTAACAGGGCCAAAGTCTATTTTTCCTCCAGCCCAAACTCTCGCACCGCTGTTGCATAGACCTTGGCCTCACTCTCTGCGAATGCCGCGAACGCCGCTGCGTCTCGATAAACCAGCGGGCTGTTCAATCGCGCAGCACCTGATCGATAGCCCTCGCTAGCGGTCGCCTTGGCGCACGCGGCGACGAGTTTGATTCTCGTCTCAACAGGCAAGCCTTTCGGTGCTACCAGCCCGCCCCACACGGTGCCGCGGACGTCAATGCCACCTTCGAAACTGGTCGGCACATTGGCGTGTGAATCGACGCGCTTGTCCGCGAGCGTCGCAATTGGCCGCAACTGATACTGCGTTGCGACGGCGGGCGTCTCGGCAAAAATCATGATGTGCTTGCCTAGCAGTGCTGTGGCCATTTCGCCGGAACTCTTGAACGGCACATGCAAGCCTTCGGCGCCCGCTTTCCTGAGTAACGCGGCAACGGCAATGTGCAGTGCCGTTCCTTGCCCGGAGGATCCATAGGTCAGTTTGCCCGGATTCTGTTTGGCGTATGCAATCACCTCGGCCAGCGATTTGAACGGCGAATCCTGCGTGACCATCAGCATTAACGGCACGTCGTAGGTGCCGCACAAATAGTCGAAACTGTCCGTCTGATAACTGAGTTTTTTCAAGCTCGGCTGCAACACTTGCGGGCCAATCGTCGTCATCGCGAGCGTATAGCCGTCGGCGGTGGCTCGCGCCACATCTGCCATCGCGATCGCGCCACCAGCACCTGCCTTGTTGGTGATGATGAGCGACGCGCCAAGCGCTTTCTCAAACTCCACCTGCAAGATGCGCGCCATCAAATCAGTGGTGCCGCCAGGGCCAAAGGGCACGATGACCGTGATCGGTTTCGCCGGGAAGGTCTGCGCCGAGGCGACTGAAAAAGAAAGTGAAACGAACAGCGCGATTAGTTTTTTCATTACCATCCTCCAGTTAAATATTGCGCCGAACGAAATTTCATCTGCCACCCGCGCTTTGCGTTGACACTAGCCAGCAACCGACACCTGCGCCAACCCGGCATCAACAATAATGTTCTGACCGGTAATACCGCTCGAATCGTCTGCGGCCAGGAATAGCGCAGTGCGCGCCACATGCGCGGGATCAAGGCGAAATTTGAGACACTGCAAGTCGATGAATTTCTGGTCTTCCTCGGGGTTGCGC
>JANMZU010000602.1:0-10698 GCA_031383585.1 Betaproteobacteria bacterium | reverse complement strand
GCCGGTTGCCGGTTGCCGATGCTGCGAGCATCTCGGCGCATTACGGATCGGTCAGTGTGGCGACCTTTGCTGTTGGCATTGCACATTTGGATGGCCTCGGCATCTCCTATGAAGCCTACCTGCCAGTCTTCGTAGTCCTTTTGGAAATGCCCGCTATCGGAATTGGTATTTGGCTGGCTCGCCGAGCGGGGCTGGGAAGTGGTGGCGGCGCCAGTCTCGCGCATGAAGTATTTCTCAACAAGGGCATTTTGCTAATGGGTGGCGGCCTGCTGATTGGCGCCATTGCCGGACCGTCAGGCGTGGAGCCAATCGCCCCCTTGTTTGTTGATTTGTTCAAAGGGGTGCTCGCTCTGTTCCTGGTGGAAATGGGCTTGATCGCTGCATCACGTCTCAAGGACCTGCGAGAGTTAGGCATGTTTCTACTCGCATTCGGCACCATCATGCCACTCGTTGGTGCCGCCATCGGCGCGCTCGCTGGCTCTATCGCTGGCCTGTCGCCAGGTGGCGTCACTATGGTTGCGATTTTGGGTGCTAGTGCGTCCTACATTGCCGTCCCTGCCGCGATGCGTTACGCGATACCGGAGGCGCGTCATCACATCTCCATAACATTGTCTTTGGCGATCACATTTCCGTTTAATGTGCTTATCGGTGTGCCGCTTTACACAAAACTGCTGGCGCGTTGAGTCGTATGAGCGACGCCACAGAACTTGCCTGGTCACGCCGCAAATTCATTGCGGGACCAAACGGGGCGGGGTCTCAAGGAGTTTACAGGCGGCAATAATTTGACTCTTAACAATGGTGTTTCTGCCCTGCCTTCGTTTGCCGATTGTTCCCATACCAGCTTCACCAGCATGGAAAAGGAAACCTCCAGTATTGGCGGGGTCTCTGGAGGATTATTGACTTGGAAGCCGCGCGGATACTGGAGTTTTGCGGCTACTCCATGAAACAGCATACTCAAAAGCCCATGAGGCGATGTTGGCTGCTAAGGCTTCGCGTGCGAAAACAACCTGAAAAAATTTGCGGTCGTTGCCTCTGCCACGGCTTCGACAGAAATACCTCTTAACTCGGCAATGTGCTCTGCGACGTGCTTCACATATCCCGGCTGGTTCATCTTGCCGCGAAATGGCGTCGGCGCGAGGTAGGGGGAATCTGTCTCGATCAGCATGCGGTCCAACGGGATATTCTTCGCGACTTCCTTCAAATCTTTCGCGCTCTTGAAGGTGACGATGCCGGAAAACGAAATGTAGAAATTCATCGCCATCGCTGCGTCAGCGACTTCCTGAACCTCGGTGAAGCAATGCATCACGCCGCCGACCTCCGATGCGCCTTCCTCCGCCATGATGCGAAGGGTGTCGGCGTGAGAATTTCTGGTGTGAATCACCAGCGGCTTGGCAGTTTGCTTCGCGGCGCGTATATGAATGCGAAAGCGTTCGCGCTGCCAGTCGAGCGGTTCAGGCAGGCGATAGTAGTCGAGTCCGGTTTCGCCGATGGCGACAACTTTCGGGTGATCGGCCATGGACAGCAATTCATCCAGTGAAGCCTCATGATCGTCCACCTGTTCGTCAGGGTGCACGCCTGCTGAGCACCAGATGTTTTCGTTGGCTTCGGCGACGGCGCGGACGGCGGGGAACGACTTCAGCGTCGTTGAGATCGTCATCGCATGGGTCACTCCATTGCTGCGCATCAGCGCCATTACATTGGCGCGGTCAGCTTCGAGTTCTGGAAAATCCAGATGGCAGTGTGAGTCGATGAACATGCGGGTATTATCGCATCGCCGAACGACGCGTCGGGCATCGGTATAATTTGCCCATGGATACAATTTCTAAAAAAATCAAATCGATCTGCTTGTTCTGCGGCTCAAGTCCAGGCGCTGATCCGGCCTTCAAGCTGGCAGCAGCCGAACTTGGCAGGACGCTCGCGCACAACAATATCCGGCTCATTTATGGCGGTGGCCATGTCGGGTTGATGGGCGTTGCGGCCGACGCGTGCTTATCGTCGGGTGGCGAAGTGGTGGGAGTCATCCCACGAAAGCTCATGGAGAAAGAGGTCGGTCACGCGGGTTTGACCCAAATGCACGTTGTCGAAACCATGCATGAGCGCAAGGCACTGATGACGCAGCTTTGCGACGGTTTCATCGCGTTGCCCGGCGGTTACGGTACATTGGACGAGTTATTTGAAGCGCTGACGTGGCAGCAGTTGGCATACCATTTGCTGCCGGTCGGCCTGCTAAATACATCAGGTTTCTTCGATCACCTCGTCAAATTCCTCGACCATGCGAGGGATCAGCGCCTGCTACGCGACGCGCATCGGGACAGTTTGATCGTAGATACTAGCTTGGCGTCCTTGCTCGATCGCATGCACAGCTTCGCTCCGCCGGATAACGAAAAGTGGCTGGATCGCGCGTCCAAGGAAAGCATCGTTTAGTTGAGGACGCTGGCGCCCTGAAACCCTCAGGGGCAACGAAATCTATCGCTAAAGCGTGTGGGTCGCGCGGTCTGACTTAGCAACCGGGGCGAGAATACCTTCAATTTTCTTTTTCAAGTTTTGGCCGACCTCATTGTCCGGCAGGCGAACTCCCACGCCCTGTGGGCGATTGCCATGCGCGTGCGGCGGATTGATCCAAGCGACCGACCCCGAAAGTGGAATCTTGGTGGCCTCATCGAGGAACGTTAGCACCAGAAGAATTTCGTCGCCCAGTTTGTGATCGACCGTCGAATGCATGAACAAGCCGCCGCCCTTCAACAGCGGCATCCACGCGGCGTACAGCGCACTCTTACCCTTGAGGTTCAGGGAAATCACGTCAGGTCGCTTGATTGGGGTTACGTTGCTTTCGGCCATCTCGATAATCTAGGCAGGTGTAATTGCTATCGAATACAATATTAGCAACTGTTCAAGCAAAAGTCTTGCATTCAGCGGGTGATGAATGGATCGACGGGCCTGGCGCAACTGAGATTCGAACCGAAACAGCGCAGGCAGATCAACTCTCGATGCGATGCGGTAAATCGCGTCTTTCTGATCATGGTGGTGCCGCACCTCACCACTCAGCCGTGCCATAGCGAGATCGCTGATCCAGGTTTGCAGCCACGTATTCACGTTGACCAGATCGCTCTTTTCGAGCGCCTGCGCAGTCGCAAGATGATCGGCGTCCGTCGCCACAAGTGCATGCAAGAAAGTCTTCCGCTGCGACTGGTATTCGGGATCAGCAAAGGTCACGGCGCGTAATGGGGCGCCACCTGCCTGAGCGAGAGCGACCTCAGCGTTGGCCACCCCCTGCAACAATAGCCATGCGACTGCGGTGGCTGGGTCGGGTGCTGGCACCACGATGCGCTGACAGCGGCTCTTGACGGTGGCGATCAATCGGCCAATCTGGTCGGTCACCAGCACGATTAACGTGCGCGGTGGCGGTTCTTCAAGCGTCTTCAACAAGGAATTGGCAGCGTTGGCATTGAGGGATTCGGCGGGGTGTATAAGCAAGACGCGAAATCCATCGCGATGCGTGGACATCGTCATGAAGTCGGCAATATTGCGGATCTGCTCGACTTTGATTTCCTTGCTCTTTTTCTTTTCCTTGGCATCCGCTTCGGCAGCCAATTCTGCGTCCGCATCTTCAACGCTTAACGCTTCCGGCATGAGTTCACGAAAATCGGGGTGATTACCTTGGCTGAACCAGCCACAGGCGCTACATGTGCCGCAAGCAACGCCATGTTCGGGGGATTCGCAAAGCAGCGATTGCGAAACCGCGCGGGCGAATTGCACCTTGCCAATACCCTGTCGACCGTAAAGCAGCAGGGCATGCGGAAGTCGTTCACGTCTGCCCAGCAATTCCCGCAGGGGTTTTTCGTGCCAAGGCAACAGATCGATTGTCATAGAGTGTCGATCAGTTTGGCCAAGTCAGTGCGGATATCTTCAAGGGTACGTGCCGAATTGACGACCTTAATGCGCTGAGGATACTGCTCGGCACGCTTCAGATACACCGCGCGAACGCTGGCAAAGAAGAGCTCATGCTCGCGCTCGAACTTGTCTGGTGACGACGTTGCCAACTTGAGGCGTTGTCGCGCGACATCCAGCGGCGCGTCGAACAGCAGCGTCAAATCCGGCTGCAAGTGCCCATGTACCCATTGCTCCATCGCGGCAATTCGTGTCTCTGGCTGGCCGCGCCCGCCGCACTGATAGGCGAAAGTGGAGTCTGTAAAGCGATCACACAATACCCATGCCCCGCGCGCAAGTGCCGGGGAGATGACATCGGCGAGTTGCTCAGTGCGTGACGCGAACATGAGTAGTGTTTCGGTATCAGCGTGCATTTTTTCGTTGAGCACGATGCTACGCAGTTTCTCGCCTAGCGCCGTGCCGCCCGGCTCTCTGGTGGACACCACCTCGATGCCGCGCGACCTGATGCGCTCAACAATGAAGCTCGAATGGGAAGACTTGCCGGCACCGTCGATCCCCTCGAGCGTAATGAACTTGCCTGCCATGTCACTTTCCGAGCTGGTATTTCGCGACCGCGCGATTGTGTTCATCGAGTGAACGCGAAAAGCTATGGCTGCCATCGCCTTTAGCGACGAAGTATAGCTTGTCTGACTGCGCCGGCTTTACTGCAGCGAGCAGCGAACCCCAGCCCGGCATGGCAATCGGTGTCGGTGGCAATCCATCCCGGGTATAGGTGTTGTACGGCGTATCTGCTATCAGGTCGCGACGTCTTATGTTGCCGTCAAATCGCTGCCCCATGCCGTAAATGACGGTAGGGTCTGTCTGCAGACGCATGGGAATTCTAAGTCGATTGGTAAACACGGAGCCAATCAATGGCCGCTCCTCAGTTTTACCGGTCTCCTTCTCTATGATGGACGCCATGATGAGCGCTTCATACGGCCCTTTGTAGGGCAGATCGGCATCACGCTGAGACCAGGCAAGCGCCAGTTTCTGCTGCATCATCCTGTAGCTTTTCTTCAACAGTTCGAGGTCAGTGGTTCCGGCGGAAAACCGATATGTATCCGGAAAGAACAGCCCCTCCGGGTTGGACTCTGCAGCACCGATTTTTCGCATGACTTCCGAATGCGAAAGTCCATTCAGCGTGACTCGCAATTCGCGGGTGCTTGCCAGCTGTTCGCGCATTTCCAAAAATGTGACGCCTTCAACAAACGTGACCGCAATGGTGACGACATCGCCATCGTTGAGTTTTTTCAGAAGCGCCAGCGGGGTAATGGCATCGGACAGACGGTAGGTGCCCGCCTGTATGCCAGTTGCTTGATCGAGCGCTCTACCTAGCAACCAAAAACTCTGCGCCTCCGGCAGCAGTCCGGTTTCATTCAATTGCCTGGAGAGGCTTTTGAGTGACGCGCCCTGTTTGACGCTGAACTCAAAAGGGCTTTGCGGGAGAGGCAATGGATTGTTCGCAAAAAAATAGAACCAGCCTGCCCCGCCGACAATAGCCGCGACCGCCAATCCGAATAAGGCAAACAGAGTTCGCTTCATGTTTCCAGGTACAGATTGCCCCACGCAACCTTACGCAAATTTCTTGATAACCAGCGTACCGTTGGTACCACCAAATCCAAATGAATTTGATATTGCGACGTCGATCTTCATGTCCCGAGCCGTATTGGCACAATAGTCAAGATCGCATTCAGGATCCTGATTGAAGATGTTGATGGTCGGAGGGGAAACCTGATGATGAATAGCCAAGGTTGAGAAAACCGCCTCAATCCCGCCAGCGGCTCCAAGCAAATGCCCGGTCATCGACTTGGTAGAGTTGACAACCATTTTGTATGCGTGGTCGCCGAACACCGCTTTCATGGCGTCGGTTTCATTCTTGTCGCCAAGCGGCGTAGAAGTACCATGTGCATTGATGTATTGGACCTGATCCGCATTCACGCCGCCATTCTTGAGCGCGTTCATCATGCCGCGGCGCGGTCCATCCATGCTCGGCGCCGTCATGTGGTAAGCGTCGGCACTCATGCCCATCCCAGCCAACTCGCCGTAAATACGCGCGCCGCGCGCAGTCGCATGCTCGAGCGATTCCAATACTAGAATGCCGGCGCCCTCACCGAGCACAAAGCCGTCGCGATCTTTATCCCATGGGCGGCTGGCAGTTTCTGGTGAATCGTTGCGCTCCGAAAGTGCCTTGACCGCGCAAAATCCGCCAATGCCTGCCAGGCAGACAGTTGCCTCAGAGCCGCCAGCAATCATGACATCGGCGTCGCCGTATTCGATGAAACGCGCCGCGTCGCCGATGCAGTGTGTTGAGGTCGTACACGCAGAAACCATGGACACATTCGGGCCCTTGAATCCGTACAGAATAGAAATCATGCCGGCGACCATATTGACAATCGAGCCGGGTACGAAGAAAGGCGAGATTCGTCGTGGACCTTTGGCGATCATTTCGCGAATGTTGTCTTCAATCATCGGCAAGCCACCAATGCCAGAACCAACATTTACACCGATTCGTTCAGCGTTCTCTTCAGTGACAGTCAGATCTGCATCGTCCATCGCCATCTTGGTTGCAGCAATTCCGTAATGGATAAAAGTATCCATTCGCCGAACTTCCTTCGCCGACATCCAATCAGCCGCGTTGAAGTTCTTCACTTCGCCAGCAAAACGGGTTGGTAAGGTGCTCGCGTCAAAATGCGTGATCGGTCCGATGCCACCCCGGCCATTAATGGTGTTGTCCCAAGCCTCGGCAATACCGTTGCCCACTGGCGAAACAATACCAAGACCCGTGATTACAACGCGTCGTTTTGACATGATTCTAGAAAGGTGATTTTTGAGAAACGGCGGGCTGACGATGAATGCAACTAAAGGTAGTTCGCAAGAGTGTCAGCCCGTGTGAGACAAATTACTTCTTCAAGTTCGCATTGATGAAGTCAATAGCTTGCTGCACATTGGTAATTTTTTCAGCAGCCTCGTCCGGAATTTCGGTCTCGAACTCCTCTTCGAGCGCCATTACCAACTCGACGTTATCGAGCGAATCCGCACCGAGATCTTCGACGAACGAGGATTCGTTCTTGATGTCGGCCTCGGCAACGCCGAGTTGTTCTGCCACGATTTTTCTGACGCGAGCTTCAATATTGTCCATTTGCTACTTCCTCCAACAAGGGTATGAAATTTAACTTCTTTATTTTACCAAATACTAAGGCAGTAATCTGTGGCCTGCCGTGCCTACTCAATCCATGTGCATGCCGCCATTGACATGAATCGTATTGCCGGTGACGTACGCAGCGCCTGGCGCAGCCAGATACATCACTGCCTCCGCGACGTCATTCGCCTGCCCCAACCGTCCGAGCGGAATGTTCTCCACCAACTTCGCAATTTGCGACTCTGCGAGCGCCTTCGTCATATCCGTTTCAATAAATCCCGGCGCCACGCAATTGACGGTAATGTTTCTGCTGCCAACTTCCCGGGCCAACGCCTTGGTAAATCCTACCAGCCCGGCCTTCGCAGCAACGTAGTTCACCTGTCCAGGATTACCCGTCGAACCAACGACGGAACCGATGCTGATTATTCGGCCAGAACGAGCCTTCATCATCGGCTTGATTACGGCTCTGGAAAGGCGAAATACGGACGTCAAATCCGTATCGATTACGGTTTGCCAATCATCATCCTTCATCCGCATGAGCAATGTGTCTCGCGTCACACCGGCGTTATTCACCAATATCGACACGCCACCGAATTTTGCCTCAACCGCCTTCACTATCGCTTCGCACTGTGTGGGGTCCACTACGTTTAGCGTCATGCCGCCACCAATCCAGCCAGCATCGGAAATGCGTTGCTGAATGGCATTTGCGCCTGTTTCAGTGGTCGCCGTCCCAATAACCGTCGCCCCGGCTGCAGCTAGTTTCGCTAGTATCGCCGCGCCAATTCCGCGAGATGCGCCGGTCACCAACGCAATTTGACCATCGAGTGTTTTCATAATATCTCCCGTTAACGAGTCGCGTCGATAGCGACCATCAGGCTGGCCGTGTCGGAAACAGCAAGGCAATTGAGGCTGGCATCGATTCGCTTGTTTAGACCAGTAAGCACTTTGCCAGGGACGCATTCAACGACTGCGGTGATGCCCTTCGCACTCATTGCCTGAATCGTCTCCACCCATCTCACGGGACGATAGAGTTGTTCCACCAATGCCCGCCTGATGTCTTGAATACTCGAAAACGCTCGCACGTCAGCATTTTGCAAAACTGGTATTACCGGGACATTGCAAGGGATCGAATTTAACGCAGCGGCCAGTTTATCCGCTGCGGGCTTCATCAACGCGCAATGAGACGGCACACTCATCTGCAGCATCAAGGCGCGTTTAGCGCCGCGTTTCTTGGCCAGCACCATGCCGCGCTCGACGGCCGCCCGGTGCCCTGCGATTACCACTTGCGCAGGGGAATTCAAATTGACAGCTTCAAGCACCTGCCCATCGGCGGCTTCAAGACAAACAGAAATTACCTGCTCAGCATCCAGGCCAAGCACTGCAGCAATTCCACCTGTGCCCTCTGGCACAGCGTCCTGCATCGCTTGCGCGCGCAGCCGGACCAAGCCCAACGCGTCGCCAAAAGTAAGCGCCCCGGCAGCGACCAGCGCAGTGTATTCGCCGAGGCTATGCCCTGCAAAGTATGCCGGAGAGGAGCCTTGTCGATCCTGCCAGGCGCGAAAAGTAGCAACACCAGCGCAAAGCATCAATGGCTGAGTGTTGACTGTCTGGTTCTGGAGTTCGCTGGGACCATCTGTTGCCATTGCCCAAACATCAAGCTTCAGTATCTCGCTCGCCTCGTCGAAAGTGCGTTGCACGATGGGAAGGTCAGTGAACCCTGCCATCATGCCAATCGACTGCGAGCCCTGCCCGGCAAACGTAATGGCGAATTCGGTCATTTAGATTACCACTTCAACATGGCCGCACCCCAAGCGAATCCACCACCCAGGGCTGCTAGCAATACATTGTCGCCAGCCTTGATTTTACCCTCGCGCACGGTGACATCGAGTGCAAGTGGAATGGACGCCGCCGAGGTGTTGCCATGACGGTCAACCGTCATCACGACCGTTTCGTCGGGCAGGTCGAGCTTTTTTGCCGCATGCGTGATGATGCGCTTGTTAGCTTGGTGGCAGATGAACCAGTCAATCTCCGCAGGAGTCATGCCATTCGCGTGTAGCGCCTCCCAGGCCACCTCTTCAAATGCCTTGACCGCAAATTTGTAGACCGCGCTTCCTTCCATTCGCAACAGAGGCGAACCACGAATCTTGCCGTTCTCCACTGTGCCGGGAGTACATAGTGCATGCCGGTATGACCCGTCAGTGTGCAAATGCGTCGAGAGAATTCCAGGTAAATCTGACGCCTGAAGCACCGTGGCCCCGGCGCCGTCTCCAAACAGCACACAGGTTCCGCGATCCTCCCAATTCATGATGCGGGAGAAAATTTCTGCACCGACCACCAGCGCACACGTTGAGGTGCCGCTGCGAATGAATTTGTCCGCCGTGGCAAGTGCAAACACGAAACCGGCACAGACGGCCTGAACATCAAACGCAACACACTGCTTTATGCCAAGTTTGTCCTGCAAAATGCACGCAGTAGACGGAAACACCATGTCCGGCGTAGAGGTCGCGACGATGATGAGATCAATGTCTGAGGTTTTGATTCCTGCCGCGTCAATAGCGCGGCGTGCCGCAATCAGGGCCAGATCGCTAGCGTCCTGATCGTCAGCAGCGTAATGCCGTTCACGAATGCCGGTGCGCGAGACGATCCAATCATCATTGGTGTCGACAATCTTGGCAAGGTCGTGATTCGTAACCACTCTGTCCGGCAAATAACTGCCGGTCCCTGAAATGCGCGAATAGGTCATCGTTGCGCAGCTACTGCGTTTCCTGAACATCGTTACTGGTGCGTGGCGCAAGCAGCCCATCCGCATGCAGGCGCTCAATTTCCGCAGAAATTAAGCCTAGCAGGCCATGCTCGACCTCAGATGCGGCGCGTTCAAGTGCATGCGCAAATGAAACGTCATCCGCAGATCCATGGCTCTTTACGACGACGCCCCGCAAGCCAAGCAGTGCCGCGCCGTTATAGCGGCGGTGGTCCATTCGATGTCGAAAGCGCTTGATTACCGGGAGGGAAACGAGAGCCGCAAGCTTGCTGTACAAACCGTTTTCGTATTCGGCTCGCAGGAAATCACCCATCATCTTCGCCATGCCCTCAGACGTTTTTAGCATGACATTACCAACAAAGCCGTCACAGACAACGACGTCCGTCGTGCCCTTGTAAATGTCTGTTCCCTCTACGTTGCCAAAAAAATTGAGGTGGCTGACTTTGAGTAGTTCGCCTGCAGACTTGACGATATCGTTACCCTTGATATCTTCGGAGCCGATATTCAGCAGGCCAACGGTGGGGTTCTTCTTCCCTTCAACGGCGGTGCAGAGCATTGCACCCATGATCGCAAACTGCAGCAGATGTTGCGGCGTTGAAGCGGCGTTGGCGCCAAGATCTAGCGCATAGACAACACCATGTCGCGTTGGCAGCGCAGCGCAAATGGCCGGACGGTCGATGCCAGGCAGCGTCTTGAGTACAAATTTGGCCGTTCCCATCAGGGCGCCGGTATTGCCTGCTGATACGCAAGCGTGCGCTTCGCCAGACTTGACCAAGTCAATCGCGATGCGCATCGAAGAATTTTTCTTGTTGCGGATGGCTGAACGAATGTCCTCATCCATGCCCACAACGTCAGCGGCGTCCACAATACG
>JANMZU010000599.1:0-1678 GCA_031383585.1 Betaproteobacteria bacterium | reverse complement strand
ATTCATGGCGCAACGGTACATTTTGTGACGCCTCAACTCGATCACGGTCCGATCATTTTGCAAGCGGCTGTGCCAGTATTCCCTGGGGACGACGAGAGCTCGCTCTCGAGCAGGGTATTGGCAGTTGAGCACCAAATCTATCCGCAAGCACTTCGATGGCTCGCCGCAGATCGTCTCTCGCTTAGCGCAAACGGCGTAGTCGAGATATTCGAGTTAAACGTTGCTTCCGGTAGTGGGGAACAACTCCTCGTACCGAAAGAACTAGCGTAATGCGGTTATTCAAGAGACTCATCGTCCCAGCGTTATCAGCAGTTTTCGCGTTGCTCACCGCAGTGGGCGTATCGGCTGCCGCGCTCACGGACGGGGCCACGCCTTCGATGGTCAACGCCAGCTACCGAATCTACAAGGCGGGCATATTCATCGGCTCGGTTGAGGAGCAATTTACCCGCGACGGCGACAACTACCGGATAGTCTCTCAGACCGAAACCGCCGGGCCGCTGCGTATTTTCCTTCGCGATCAGCTCACCATCACGTCCGAGGGCGCGGTGGGATCCACGGGCTTTCAACCAGCTCGCTATCAATTTGTGCGTCGGGATGACCAGAAGAAGAACATCTCGGCAGAATTTGATTGGAGCAAGCAGCAGATTCTCTCGCGCCATGCAGCAGAAACCGAGACCTTCGACCTCCCCGCCGGCACGCAGGATCGCATTTCAGCGATGTATCAGTTTATGTTCACCAAGCCGACTGCGAGCGAGGTGACTGTCTGGATGAGCCAGGGAAAGAAAGCGGAGTTTTACCGCTACCGCAAACAAGGAGAAGCAAACATCACCGTGAATGGGGAAAGTATTCCGACCGTGCATTACGCCCGCGAAGCGAAGGCTGGGGAGTCCAAAGCGCATCTTTGGCTTGCCAGGGAAAAGTATTTTTTGCCAATAAAAATCGTCTTCGAGGAAGGTAATGGCTCGACACTCGAACAGGTGTTGGTTTCGATGCAAATTCGATAATGCCTCGCTGGACGCTCGTCGCACTGCCAAGAGCACTTCGCGAGCTGGTTTGGTCGCCAAACCGACGATTGCTTGTCGTAGCGCTAACTCTGTCGCTCTTGTTTCACATATTTGCGACTGTGAGCACGTCCGGCTGGCTCACAACCTGGGAGGCACCCCGGGAACAGCGGTTCGACGCCTATTTGGCGCCTGCGTCCAAGCAGGAACCGGTAGCGTCGGCTACAAATTTGGCACCGTTGCCAGCTTCAACCTTGCCGAGCAGCGGGCGCCGTGGCGCGACCAAGCCGCGAATTTCACCACGATCGAAAGCCAATTTCCGCCCCCCTGAAAACGCGATTGCAGTCGACGGGCCTCAGATCGCACCAGGCGCGGACGGACAGGCAACACTTGCGGAGCCTACCACTGGGCTTGGTGAAACAAGCGCCACTGAGCCAGCGCCTGCGACTACCGTTGTAGCCTCCGAACTGCCGCTGTTGGCGACTTCGCCACCCTTGCCATTAGTCGACTTGCCGCCGCTGATGGTCGAAACGGCACCTGCCGTCGAACTTCCCAGCCGCGTGTCGATTTCCTTCAACGCCACGACTGCTGTCGCTGACGGCGTTGCTCACTACAAATGGAAACGGGACGGCGAGAATTACACGTTTGAAAGTACGATTCAGGCGTCCGGGTTTTTC
>JANMZU010000558.1:0-3991 GCA_031383585.1 Betaproteobacteria bacterium | reverse complement strand
GATAAAGAACACGCCACGCTCACTGCCCACCCAGAAGCCGCCTGCGCGCCGCGGCGCCAGCGAACGCGCGATGATGCCGTTTGACAATGAATAGAGCTGCCAGCGATGGTCGATGCGTCTCGCCACGCCGCCTTCGCCCATCACGGTCCAGTCCGCACCCTTAGCGAAAACGGCAGAACGCGTGAAGTAATCCGCGCGATTGTCATCTGCCGACACGGCGTTCACAAAACGCACGCCATCGAAACGGGCCAACCCGACAAGGGTGCCCACCCACATGAATCCAGCCGGATCCTGTGTCAACAAATGCACCGAGCCGTGTCCTAGCCCGTCGTCCACGCCCCACTGCGTGAGGCGATACTGAGTAAGCGATTTGCTCGGGTCTAGGGCCTGTGCGGGCAATGCCAGCATCGCCAGAGAAACACCGAGCAGCATGAGCCGGTTCATGTTCATGCAAATAGGATACAGGAGGGAAATCAGGTGCGTTTTGTTGTCAGGGCAATTGGCGGCGAAGGTGTGGCGCAAAGCGCAAAGTCTATATCTGGCGCGGTCTCTGGCGTGAAATCGGCTGGGGAGCCCCGCGGGTGGGGGAGTTTGCCTTCCGAGCTTAGCTGGAAAAAGGGCTACTTCTTCGCGCTGCTATTTTTTGCGCTACAACGTATTCGGATCCACCTTCACCGAAGGATTGTCGCCGATCACCGTCGTCCACTCGCGCACACGCCACGCCGTTACCACGCCGTTCAGCACATACGGATCAGCCTTTGCGAAATCCACCGCGACTTTCGGTGAGTCGCCCTTAAATATCAACACCGCGCCATCCGGCGGGTTGGCGAGTGCACCGGCCATGATGATCTCACCGCGCTCATATGCGGCCATCGCGTGCAGCAAATGAGATTTGCGATATGGGGTGCGGGCGGTAGTGTAGTCTGAGACGACTTCGTACATCAGAAGGTAGTGCATGGTGGGCTCTTGTGGTTGGCTGGCGGGTTAACTATTTTATTGCGGTGGGAAAGTTTTGAGTTTCACCCTCTCTCCCGTCGAGGGAGAGAGGCTTTCGACAGTCCTTCTCCCTCGGGAGAAGGGTTGGGATGAGGGGTAGTCGCTATCTGACAAGTCGTTTGCAGAATCAAAGGCTACTATTCAAAGTCCGCACCCTCGGCCTGCAAAACGCAAATCCCCGCGACACGTCCTCAATCAACTCCACTTCAACGCCATACAAAGTATGCAGATTCGCCGCCGTCACCACTTCACGCGGCGCACCAAGCGCCAACACATTGCCCTGATGCAGCAGCAGCGCGCGGTCGGCGCATTGCAGCGCATGATCGGGGTCGTGCGTACAAAAAAGTACGCTACGGCCGCTGGCTTTCAAGCGGAGTATTTCTTGCAGGATCAATGTCTGGTTGCCGAAGTCGAGACTGGCGGTGGGCTCATCCAAGATCAGCAGTGGAGACTCTTGCGCCAGCGCACGGGCGATGAGCGCCAGCTGGCGTTCGCCACCGCTGATTTGCGTGAAGGACTTATCGGCCAAATGGTCGATTCGCAGCTCAGCCAGCGCGGCGTTGGCAGCATCAAAATCCTTCACACCCGGTGCAGCGAACAAGCCAAGATACGCCGTGCGACCCATCAGCACCACGTCGCGTACGGTGAATGCGAAATAGCTGTTGCCCGCCTGCGGCACGTAAGCCATCAGCCTGGCGCGTTCGGATGACGTGCATGACGCCAGCGGTATGCCACCGAGCGCAATCGATCCCGCATGCGCGGGCAGCAGGCTCAGCAGTGTGCGAAACAAGGTCGTCTTGCCGCCGCCGTTGGGGCCGAGAACACAATGCACTTCGCCAGCTTGTACGTCGAGGTTGATGTCATGGCCAAGCGTGCGGCCTGGGTGGCCGTAGGAGAGGGAACGGGTTTCGAGCAACGGCGTCATGCCCCACTCCTCGCCCGCGAATGCGTAACCGCAAGCAGCCACAGGAACAGAGGCGTGCCGATCAGCGCGGTGAGCACACCCGGCGGAATCTCGATCGATGCCATGGTGCGCGCGAGTGTATCCACTGCCAGCAGATAACAAGCGCCGAGCAACAAAGACAAGGGCAGCATGCGCGCAAACTCCGGGCCGATGAGAAGGCGCGCCGCGTGGGGGATCAGCAGCCCGATCCAGCCGATGATGCCTGAGATCGCCACTGCGGACGCTGTGATCAGCGTAGCGCAGGTGACGATCACCATCCTCATGCGCGACACATTCACACCCAGCGCGCGCGCCTCGTCATCCGAGAGTGAAAGCAGATTCATACGCCAGCGCAGCAGGAAAATCGGCACCAGCCCGAGTAACACCATCGGGATCGCCACCCACAAATCGCCGGGCGAAATAGAGCTCAAGCTGCCGAGCAGCCAGAATGTAATTGCGGGCAACTGGTTGTAAGGGTCGGCCAGATACTTCATCAGCGCAATGCCAGAGCCGAACAAGGTACCGACCACTACGCCCGTCAGAATCAATGCGAGGATCGGATCGTGGCCGCGTACGGCATTGCCGATGAAATACACAACCGCCACCGCCAGCAAGCCGCCCGCAAACGCGAAGCCCTGAATGGCGAGGATTGGCAGTGCCAGGAAAATCGCCAGCACCGCGCCGAGAGCCGCGCCGCTGGAGACGCCGAGAATGTCGGGCGAGACGAGTGGATTGCGAAACATGTTCTGGTACACCGCGCCCGCGCCCGAGAGCGCGGCACCGATGAGAATCGCCGCAAGAATTCGCGGGCCACGGATTTGGAATATGACGGCGTCATAGGTTGATGGCAGCGCGTGTGTACCGCCCGAGAGTTTGGCCCAGAGGACAATGAGCAGGTCAGACGGGCTGATGGCGAAGCGGCCGACCGAGAAGGCGATGATCGTGAGTGCGAATAGCAAAGCGAGTGCGGCGAGCGTGAGGGCGGGGAGGCGGGTATTCATGTGCTTCGAAATTGAGATTAGTGGTCATACTGCGCGTTGCACGCCTCCCTTTGCAAAAGGGAGGGTCGAGCCGGGAATTCGCGAAGCATGCTTCGCGCCGGTGAAACGGTAACTCTATGCATGGAGTCACGCGGCCTGCAAGGCGGGCGGGATCGGCGGTCGTCGCTAATTGATCGCCACCGACAATCCCCCTCAATCCTTGCAGGACGCGCAGCCCACTGCATTGGGCTGCCGTTCCGCGGGCGAGCGGCATGCCCCTCGAAACCCCCGCTCCACCCCCTTTTGCAAAGGGGGAAGCACACATTTGGCCGATGAAACACTACGTGAAAGTCCAGCAAGTGTAACGCCTACTTCTTTCGCTCCACCCAAACCCCCGGCTCCCCAAGAATCTCATCCAATTGCGTTGACGTTGGCACCTGGTGATAAAACAACCGATGAAATTCCACGATTGTTTTACGCAGGTCATCCTTAAAAAACTGCGGATAAAGCAGATTCGCCAGCCACACCACACCAAGTACGCGATTGGCACCCGGGGGATAATCGAACCAACCAAAGGGCAGATGCGGTGACAAATACACGCGTTTGTTTTTTACCGCATTCACACTGCCCCACACCGGCTGCTTCCAGACATCGCGATAGAAATTCGGGTCATTGGTGACGATGTGCTCCGGGTTCCACAGCAGTACCTGCTCCAACCCCACATTGGTAAGCCCGCCTTGTTCGCGACCGGCAACATTAGTTGCACCGAGAAATTCAATCATCTCCACGTTGATCGAGCCGCCAAGACCCGTCATCAAGCCCTGCGGACCACGTCCGTAATAAATCGTCGGGCGCTTGTCCTTGGGAATGGTCTCGATTTTTTTACGGATGTCGCCCAGCGTTTTATCCACGTAGTCGCCGAGTTCGTTCGCGCGCTTTTCGTTGCCGAGAATCTTGCCGAGTGCGCGGATGTTCTCGGTCATCTTGTCGAATCGGCCGTCGAGCAGGATGTACGGAATGCCGGTTTGCTCCTGCACCCGGTCAGCGAGTGACACGAAGGTGGGGTTGGTCG
>JANMZU010000557.1:0-1739 GCA_031383585.1 Betaproteobacteria bacterium | reverse complement strand
TTGTTGCGGGTAGCCGCTCCGCAGCCAATCTTCCGGGTACCTTTCCACACTACCTGGGTAAAGTGTCCTGTACTCATTGAAAACCCTGGTTTTGAATAGTCGTACATGGCTTTTTCCTGATACCACCGGTTTACGGACCTGCCAGCGTATTCAGCTATGTCGACTTTGGGGGCACCTGATGACATGGACACCCCCTGCATTGCAAGATTTTCTCCTGCGCCATTCCTGTCTGAAGCATGCTTCAGAACGCCCGTCTTTGCCAACTCCTCCGCATACTTCTGCGCCGAGCTCGCCAGCGACTGGTCGTACACAAGTTTGCTTGCTCCATGCATGGCGCGATATTGGTTGTGGGCCGCAATGGCTCTCGAATTCACACTATTCTCTGCGGCAGCGGAGGCCGATCCCAGCGTGATGAGCGTGGCGACAACAATTACTACTTTTGACATGGACGACCTTCGGAAAATTACTAAACAGAAAACTGCCACTATCGGCAATTTCCACGGTTATAGGAATTTCAAACGCCATTTTTCACGAATCCTGAATGTATCCGATGACCGTTAGGCGGTCAAACGCGCGCGCAACCTCTCAAAACCCATGGTTCCATCAACCTCGTAGACAATTTCAGCGCCCAGCGCGCCTGAATTCCACCCCATCTGAGCGATTGCCCGAGCGCCGTCCGAACAACTCCCGCACCCCTCTAAAAATCCAGTCCGGATTTAGTCCTCACGCCGCCTGAAACAGATCGAGCCGCGCCGCCAGTGAGCGCGGCGGCGGCTCCCGGCCATTACCGGAAGTTCGCGAGCGCCTCTCAATTTTCTCGGAAGCGGTCATAGAAATGAAAAAAGCAACGAATCGCAATCCTACTTGCAATAGAGAGCGCCTCAAGGAAATAGCCGCCTAAATCAGAGCAGTTCATCATCTTTCAGGGGCGCAGATCATCGACCGGAGCGGCGTTTCACACGCCGTTTTTGGCAACTGGTCGCAATCCGTTTGAAGCATCGTGTGCATCTCCGTAAAGTTCGGTCGTCAACAACGCAACACCCACCACCGACCCCAAGGAGCCAAACATGAAAACCACATTCAACAGCAGCAGCAAAGACAATATCGCCATCTCCACACTTGTAGTCGCCGGCCCGTTTGTACTGGCAAGCGGCTTGTTCAGCGGCAACGCTGTGGTCGCACACGAAGCAGTCGCCACGCAAAAACTTGAGACCATTGTGGCCACCTCATCACGCGCACCCGATGCCGTTCTCGACACGATGATCGTGACCGCTTCGCGCAAAATCGGTCGCGCATAAAGAGACATCCATAAGGGTCGGATAAAACGGTGAAGTGAGTGAAGTAGGCGCGGGGCAATTTCCTGCGCAGAGCAGAAAGCAAACGGCGGACTCAGGTCCGCCGTTTGCTTTTGATCTCCAATGGTCAAAAGTGCGCAAGCGCAACATGACAGAGCTCTCTTGTTGACACAATTGGTGGCGGGATAATATCGGCACTGGGCCATTGAATTGATCGGCATAATTCGGCCAATACCGAAAATTAAAACACGCTGTCAAAATTTCCGAAGCGGACGCTGGCGTTCCGCCAAACTCGCTCAAGCGCGTAGACGGTGTGACAAACAGACGGCTATCGTCGGGCGCCTTTGACAAAACGGCGCGTATATAGCTAGACCTGCCGTCATGTGTAATACCTAACGGCGCTGAAACGACGAAGGCTGATCACCATGATCAGCCTTCGTAAGT
>JANMZU010000544.1:0-3293 GCA_031383585.1 Betaproteobacteria bacterium | reverse complement strand
TTTGGGACTTAGCAGTTGCACAAAGTGCAACTAACTATTAGGTTCCAAATAGCCGCGAATTTCCTTGGAAGCGTCTGATGGAAGGGTTCTCGCCGGCACTTCTTCAAGCTGTCTCAGGGTGGCCGTGATTAAGGCACGAGTGGCGCGGTCGTTCGCAGCCTACAACTGGTTTTGATAAAGGCAGCTGCGTGCATACGTGAGGAGTTGGTCCCGGTCCGAGCATTGCGCTAGATCTTCGCGCAAGGCAAGGTGTTGGTGTTCATTCATCCAGCAAAAGCCTATGACATCACAGGCAAGTCGCGCTAGCCCCGAGAAAGTCGATCAACCGGCTAAAGAACGCCGCAATTGTTCCGTAAATGATGTGAGCAGCTTGCTCCCTCGCATCGCGAAGGCGCATCAGCGGCTAACTCTTAGCGGCAGCCAGCACATGACAAATCCTTCAAGTTTCCGCGACGTTCACACCGCAGCAGTCGCGCCGGCGGCTCATCGTGCCCAATGATCATTCAATCCCGGTAGGCGTGCTTGCCCGTCCGGTGCCCGGCCAGGGATTTTGCTGGCCCGTCCCGCACCACCATCGCATCACCGGGGCACTGGGTGGCGGAGATAGCCGCGGCGAGCGCGGCATGCTGGCCATGCGCAACGGCAACAACATTCTGGGCAACGTACTCAAGCTGGATACGACGGCGCGGGTGGTGGAATTCCAGCCCGACGTCCGTCCGGGCGCGAGCGCGGTGAAACCCGGCACCATGGCGCGCCAGACCATCGGCTTTGCGGAAATCAAAAGCCTGTACCTCACCCGCACGATCAAGCTTGAGCGGCTATCGCCGCTGGTCGAAGGAATCGAAATGACTCCCGGCTCGGTGCGGCAAAAGTGCACCGTCCGTTACACCGACGGTGGGAGCCTGGAGTCCGACACCATTGGCATGGTCGAACGCAATGAAGGCTTGTTCCTGTTTATCTGCAACGACGCCGACAACATCGTGCGCTGGTTCATGCCGACCGAGAGCATTGCCAGCTGGCAAATGGGCGAACCATTGGGCAAAACGTTGGAGGACCGCAAAATTCTGCTGCCGGCGGTGATTACGGCCGGCCTTGAAAAACAGCAGCAACTACGCACGACAAAGCTCGGTGACTATTTGATGCAGCAAAACATCATCACGCCGGAGCTGCTCGATGCCGCCCTAAAAAAGCAAAATGGGATGCGCCATCTGCGCCTCGGCGACATGCTAGTGCAGTCAAACCTTATTTCGGCGGGCCAGCTTGAGCAGGCCTTGGCCACGCAAACACGGGATCGCAAAATACCACTCGGCGAGATCCTCGTCGGCATGGGTGCCATTTCACCGGAAACAATCAGGCGGGTGCTAGTCGAGAAGTTGGGCGTCCCGCTGGTAAATCTGCGCAAGTTCCAGTGCCAGCCCAATGCCATCAAGGCAATTTCCGCCGAGCTTGCGCGCAAACACGCCGTGGTTCCGCTCTATGGCACGGCAACACGCATCGCGATGGCGATGGAAAATCCGTTGGACTGGAAGGTCCTCCAGGAATTAGAATTTTACTGCAATCGCAAGATTGATCCAGTAGTGGCAACGCGCGATGATTTGGCCCGCGCCATCCAGCAATATTACGGTTCGCCTGGTGCGCAGGGCAATATTTCCGAGATTGTCGCCGAACTGGGAGACACAGAATCGACGATGGAGCCGATGGCCGGCGAGGTCGTGACCGAATCTGACAACACACTGGTCAGGTTGGTGAACAAAATCATTCTCGACGCCATCGAACAGGAGGCGTCGGATATCCACATCGAATCGACGGCGGCAGATAAACCGAGTAAGGTGCGCTTTCGCAAAGATGGCGTGATGGAGCTCTACACGCTGGTCCCGCCAAATTTTCGCGCAGCCGTTGTGTCGCGTATCAAGATTATGGGTGAACTGGACATTTCTGAAAGGCGTCGGCCGCAGGACGGCAAGATCAAGTTCGAGGAATGCCGGCCAGCGCGCGCAGAGTTGCGCGTACTGACCATGCCGACGGCCAACGGCCTGGAAAACGTGGTCATGCGTATCCTCGCCGCGCCAAAGGCCCTGTCAATGGAAAAAATCGGCCTGGCACCATGCATTCTCGCCGACTTGCAGCGTCTCGCCGACAAGCCCCATGGCCTGCTTTTTGTTTGCGGGCCTACCGGTTCGGGAAAAACAACGACGCTCCATTCCTTATTGGCGCACGTCAATACGCCGGAGCGAAAAGTCTGGACCGTGGAAGACCCCATTGAAATCACCCAGGATGGGCTCTGCCAAGTTCAGGTAAATAGCAAAATCGGACTAACCTTCGCAGAAATCCTGCGCAGTTTTGTACGTGCCGACCCCGATGTGCTAATGGTGGGCGAAACGCGCGACGCAGATACTGCATCGACCGTGATCGCAGCCTCGCTGACCGGCCACCTCGTGCTGTCAACCATGCACACAAATAGCGCTGTCGAAAGTGTGGTCAGGCTGCTCGATCTGGGCATGGACCCGTTCACCTTTGCCGACGTCATGCTGGGCATCGTGGGCCAGCGGCTGGTGAGGCGCTTGTGCACCAATTGCCGCGCACCGCATGTCGCTTCCACTGCGGAAGTCGCCGCGCTGGCCAGTGAGTACTGCGCAGATACAACGTTGCAAAGCGCTGAAGTTATCGCCGACTGGCGCGTTCGCCATGGCGATGGCCGAGGCAGCCTCACCCTGCACACCGCAGGCGGTTGCGAGCAATGTGGAAAGAGCGGTTACGCGGGACGTCTTGGTCTGCACGAACTGCTGGTTGGGTCGGAGATGGTCAAGCGGAAAATACACGCCAGGGCAAACGTCGCCGACCTGACCCAAGTCGCCATGAACGAGGGCATGCGCAGCATAAAACAGGACGGTATCGAGAAAGTCCTGCTGGGGCACACCGACATGAAGCAGGTGCTGGCAAGCTGTCAGTAGTGAGGGCAGCGCGGGTTACCTGCTTCCTGCAATCAGCTGAGGACTTTAGGCAATAAAGACTTAGGGCATCACATTTACTGCGAAGAATTGGTGCATTTCTGTATTTTGCCTGCAGCGAATTGTTCCCTCGCTTGGCTCTCCCCCGCAATCTCCTTTTAAGAAAGGGGGAAGTACTTCGCGTTGATAAATGCGCCTAAACGGCTGGCTCCACCCTTTTCTAAAGCTGATCCTTACCCAGAATCGATTCTGCTGGACACGGCCATTTGTGTCGCATCCACCATGACGCGCCACATCGCAGCGATGTCGTCGAGTCGTTGGATACCGAGCCACAGGGTTTGCGTT
>JANMZU010000543.1:0-5330 GCA_031383585.1 Betaproteobacteria bacterium | reverse complement strand
GGTGTAAGTGATTGTCGCAGACCCGACGGGCGGCCCGATAGCAAACCTGGATTTGTCGTAGGCGCTGAACGGCGACGAGGTAGGAAGAAATAGCGAACCCGTGAATGCGTTGCCGGCTGCGTTGAAGCTGCCGCCAGGCATCACATACCAAAGCGACTTACCGGCCGCGTCATAGGCAAAGATTACATTGAACTGGATCGGGCCGTGTTGAGTCACGGACATTCCCCAGCCATTTTCCGACGAGCCGGCCCACCACATGTCGGTGTAGTCCGCCGGGCCAGTGGCGACGACGCGCAAGTCGTAAGTCGTCTGCTCGGATACCTTGCCCGACGGGTGCCCGACAGGGTAGAAGTAGGTAACCTGGTACTGTTTCGCACCACTGGCTGCAGTCGGCGCATTAATCACGCAGGTGGCAACTGCGGCGTCGACTGCGTCTGGCAACAAGGACAATGCTGTTTGCGTGCAGCCAGAAAGCGGAGCGCCATTGTCAGAAAAAGTCACCGATCCGGTCGGGCTGAACATTTTGACTAAAGCCGTCAAGGTGACCGACCGACCAGCCACGATCGGTGGCAGTGGAAGTGCTGCGACTGAAAGCACGGCATTAGTTTGTGATACCGCCTGAGAGTAACTGGCGCTCCCGGCGGCATTGCTTGGGTCACCCGAGTACGCAGCCAAATACTGGCGCGGGTTTTGTCTCTGATAGCTGCCGGGAGCGATACAATTTGCGGTGCCTGAAACGACTTTCACGGCCTCGCAACCCGGTAGCAATAGGGCACCGGTACTCGTTATCACACTGAATGCCACATTGCCGCTCAGACCGATGCCGCCGACGCTGGCAATCAGGGAAACCGAAGCCCCATACGGTGCGACGCCGGTAGTCGAAGTCAAGCTGATCGAGCCGCTCGCAGGGGTTACCGTAGTAGGTGCCGACGGCGATCCGCTGCCTACATTGTTCGTCGCAGTTACCGTGCACGAATAGGCGACGTTATTTGCGAGGCCAAAGACAGTGATGGGCGACGAGGCTGCCGCTGCGGAAACCGCCCCCGGGTTGCAAGTAGTGGTATAGGCGATGATGGCGCTGCCGCCGGTATTGGCTGGCGCAGCGAATGCAATGATGGCCGATTGGTTTCCTGCCGTGCCGGACACACCGGTCGGTGCGGCAGGTGCCGTGCCTGTAATCGCAAAGCCCTGCGTTACCGCGACCGCGGCATCAACGTCGACGTTGCCCGCCTGGTTGGCAGTGACGGTACAGGTTCCTGCCGTGAGGAATGTAACCACGGAGCCCGAAACTGAACAGACGCTTCGGGTACCCGATGAAAATGCGAGCGGCAGGCCCGATGAGGCAACAGCACCCGTTATGGTGAAGGGCGAGGCGCTGAAAGACTGCCCGCCAATGGTGTTGAATGTAATGCTCTGGGTTCGCTTTGCAACTACCAACGTGAAATTCTGCGTGCCAGTGGAGGGGCTTCCATTACTCGCGGTGATGAATACTGGATAGCTTCCCGCCGTACCCGAACCAGGTGATCCAGAAAGTACGCCAGCCGCGCTCAACGCTACGCCGGTCGGCAACGCGCCGCTCGCAATGAATGTCGACGCCGAACCGGTAGCGGTCACGTTAAAGCTGCCTGCTGTTCCAACCATAAATGTGGTCGTGGCTGGACTGGTAATTGCCGGACCAACCGACAGCGTCAATCGCAGCGATGGGAGAGCGGCGTTTGAATTTGTCGAGCTGCCGCAATTGGGGACGCCCTGGTCGGTATCAAACTCCGAAGCCGCCGTCAGGTTGATTTG
The DNA here is from genome assembly GCA_031383585.1 of Betaproteobacteria bacterium. Taxonomy (GTDB): domain Bacteria; phylum Pseudomonadota; class Gammaproteobacteria; order Burkholderiales; family Usitatibacteraceae; genus UKL13-2. Next base: position 3,539 of record JANMZU010000543.1, on the reverse strand, counting down.
ATAGTTAGCGTTGGTCGCCGTTGCTTGTGGCTGGAAAGTGAATGTCGCCAATAACTGATTTGCGCCGGCAGGTGCCGAACTGCCACCGGGTGCAACGGTCGCCCCGAAATCCGCTACCGCTGCAGGACTAGCAATGAGCAACGGTAGAACAGGTGCAGAATTTGGATCTGTATAGGAAGTCCCGAATATTCGCGCTGTCACACTGAATGCGTTGCTTTCGGCGGCGCTGTTTGATTGCAGAACAGCCGAGAACCCACAGCCGCGCTCCGTTGTCGTCGAGGCGCAAAGCGAAGCCTGAAATGTGGGGCCGCTGGTCGTGAAGCTGGCCATCGGCTGGTTTCCGCACGTTGCCCCTGCTGACCAGCTATAGGCAACGGTGCCTTGCGCCGGCATCGCAAATCCAAGCGTTGCAACGGCAATTGCCGCTAGCGATCGTGTGGAGTTGTACAAATTCATGTTTTCCTTATGGCGCGCGATGTACTTGATTTTTTTGCCTGGCCTTGCCCGGTTCGGGCACCTCGCCAACGCATAAAGCCCGGTCTATCACCTTACGGGTGTGGCACACAGATCGAATTCTATCGAATGCCGTCGTGTTCTGGCGGAACTCACACCGCCGCACACTGCAGAGCGAGGGCTGGCAGGCTGAAGCAAATGCGCCAGAAAGAGTGTTGCGCCGAGTACGCCGATCACGCTTCCCCGGGTTACCCTCGCGCATTGAAAAATCAACATGCTCGATCGGCTGATCAAAAGCGATGCCCTCTGACGTCCGACGCAAGTGGCGCCGCTTGTGGTCCGTCCCCTTGACATAGAGGGGCTAGACCGCGTCAGTGCGGCGCGCCCTGAAGAGGATGGTTGCTGCAAACGCAGCCTCGATACCGGAGCCAACGAACGCGGCCACATGGGGCGGGGACTTGGACACTGCCATTACATAGCTCACAAACGCGAGCGTGGCGCCACAAACCCAATAGGTGCGCATACCGAACAGCGTTTGAAACGTGAGGTAGCGACCACCAATGACAAACATCATGGCGGGAAAGAACAACAGAATGTTGTATTGGGCGACTGCATATACGATGGGCAGGCAAAGAATGAGCCAGCCTGTGTTCTCGATTGCGAGAGCGCCGAGAGGATTTGACCTGGAATGCTTACCCGATCGCCCCATTGCTTTGCATAGAAGGACTCCGACCGGATGAATGAGCATGCCGCCGGCGAACAGTGCAAGGACAGCGCTGGATGGGGATGATCCAAGCGCGACGAAGCCTGCGACCAACCACGCAACAGCTGACGCCAGCATGCCGGGAGCGCCGGAGAAATAGGAGAGACGCATGTCGCGTTGAGCTTCTTCGGCTGTCATGGGTAAGGAGAGCTTTTTGGTTGGTGGAACCTGAGGTCTGGAGTTTGACATGAGCACGCCGACCGCCAATGCAAGGACAACTCCGGGTATCGCAAATGCAAGGGAGAGTGCCGCGAGCGACGGGATATTGATGGTCAATTCTCTCTCGAAACGGGCGGCGCCGTACCAAACCAACAACGAGACCGCGCCAAGCGACGACAAAAAATCGAGATCCCGATTGCGGTGCGCCGGTAGTTCACGTTTATTCAGTGGCCTTCATGGCATATAGCAAATTACGTTTATCTGCCGCGCCCCCAAAGCAATTACAAGGCGCGATACCAATGGCGACAGTTAAACGCAATTCGTTATGCGGCATGTTCAAGGGGAACTTCCCAGCCGGGAAAGACGAGTACGGCAGGGTGACACTTGAGGGCCCGGGCAAAAGTCTTTGCGCGTTCCACCCCCAAATTAACCCGGCCGTTCTCGATAGCCGAGATGGTCGCTTGCGGAATGCCTGTAAGTTCGGACAGTTGGCTTTGGCTCAGGTCTTGGAGCTCGCGCAGGATGCGCACGGACTCTCCAACTGAAACCTCAACTCGTTTTTTCGCGGGACGAAAATCTTTCATCTCATGGCTTCCTGCAATCGTGGGCGGTGACTTCAACGACCTGGATCTGCAACACTTTCGCGACAACTCGGTAAATCACCCGCCACTGAATTCCGAGACCGGTGGAGCGATGGTCTTTCCATTCTCCAGACAATGCTTCATCGTGAAACCCCTTGATGGCCCGTAAGCCTTGCGGCCCCGAGATTCCGGCAATGTCCTTCCATTTTTCGTAACGCTTCAGAACCTCGATGGAGGGGTTGGGCGCCTGTTTCATTGATGCCACCCGCTCTGTAACAAAACTTGGTTCACCTGCGCGAAGCCGCATACATGGAAGGCTTGCAACCCGAGCGCTCTCGCTGCAAACACGTTCTCAAGCGAGTCGTCGAAGAAAGCAACGCTTTCTTTACTCGCGCCGCACTCCTGAAGCGCGCGCTCGAAACAGGGAGCATCTGGTTTAATGGCCCCCAGCAGGTGTGACGAGAGCGATACATCGAAGTGCTTGGCTAGGTTGCCGAACTTTTCCCAGTGCACAGAATTCGAGTTGCTAAGGCAGGCGACTTTGAACTGTTGACGCAGGTCGCCGAGAAGCTCAGGCACGCCTGGATAGAAGCCTTTGGGCCAACCCGCGAAGTCAGCCAGGAAGAACTCTGGCTCGATGGGAAGGCACCACTCGTCGACGAACGCTCGTGCGAACGCCTCCGGGGAGATGGTGCCCAACTCGAACGACCTGACAGTGGAAGACGCTAGCCATTTGCTCTTGATCTCCATCTCGTCGAGTCCGATTCCCGGAGTTGCACTCAATCTTTCGAAGGCGACGTTGTCGATAAGGACGCCCCCAAGGTCAAAGAGGAGCAGTTCGGGGCGTGGCATAAGGTGCCTAACGACCTAGCTAGCGGTGCGCCGTTTTGTGGCGCGTCCGCTTGAGCGACTTGTTATGCCTGTTGCCTTGGGGGCGATCGTGAGCAAGCTCCGAAGTGCATCGTTGACGGCATCACTGTTGGGGAATACTTTCGTCAACTTGGGATCAATTACCACAATATTGGTGGACTTTGCATATCGAGCGGCGTACTTGCCTCGAACAAGTGGGCCAAGGTCTTCGCGTCGATATTCAGCGCGCATTTCGTCGTCTTTGGGATTAGCCTTCTTCATATATCTTCTTCTCCTTTCTGGTAGCAGGGCGAGCACTGTAGATGCGAATTACGTTAGCTCGGTCGGTATGGCAAACGATCAGTACTCGTCCCTCGCTCGACAATCCAATTGTGACAAGGCGCGCCTCACTGACCGAGTGCTCCAAGTCGCGACCGCTTACCGATAGAATGTCCCCAAACACGGTACTTGCCTCATCGAAGCTCACCCCATGCTTGAGTACATTCGCTACCGCTTTGGCCGGATCCCATTCAAATTGCATGGGTCAATGTTAAGGCATAACTTCGGAGTTCAAAGGCGGCGCGTATTTGTGCCGTCCTCTGGAACGACGAGTGTGCGCCCGACATGGGCGTGAACTGATGGGGTGAAAGTCCCCTGTGGGAGAACCGTAATGGAAACATAAAGCAAGTAAACCACTAGCCGAAGGCAAGGGCAAGACCGCGAGGGATTGTCCG
>JANMZU010000536.1:0-1814 GCA_031383585.1 Betaproteobacteria bacterium | reverse complement strand
CGCCTTATTTAGTTGCCATTGCAGGTAAGCTGGCGCGGGTACTAGTGAATCAGTTCACGTCCGATGTCGTCTCAGCGATCGAGCAAACCGGTTCGGTACTGCTCTTCGTCACCACCATCAAGGTACACCCAACGCCAGAGCAGACAGCGCTGTTGCTGCCAGAGGTAAACGCGCTTCTCTACTCCTACGGCTTGGCGTTGTTCCTTGCCCTGATGCTCGCCGAACGCGCCCGGTGGTGGAAATTTCTGGTTGGCGTGTTGATCCTGCTCCTATTCCAAAGCTGGGGTATCGCCTTCGATTTGCTGGCGCAACTGGGCATTCGCATGGGTCCGCAAGTATCCGCAGCGGCCGGGTTGTCCGGTTGGCAGTTGGAGGTAATTGCCCTCGGCTACCAACTCGGCAACCTGATCTTCCCCGCTCTCGCGCCGGTCGGTCTGTGGGTGGCGTTCAGTCGCTTGTTCTCGGGCGGCCTTTTTGGCCAACGTTGACAAAGCCGAGGCGGGCAGAAAATGGGCGAGCGCCAGCACTGACGGGATTTACAGGACCAAAATCACCTCGCAATTTGCGCCAAATGGCGATCTGACAATTTGAGGACGCAACAGGAACTTCAAGAATTGGCGCGGCGGTCGGCCCAAAAACGGCTGAAGAAGCGCATAGAATGGCTATCAGAGTACTTGACGGGCGCGCAAACTCAAGAAGCGTTCGCGTAAATCAGTTTCAGCCTCAACAAGCACCATATCGCCAATCCACAGTGCCGCCAAGCCCTGCTTTCCGGTCAAATATGGCGCATAGCGCTGTCCCACCAAAACCACGTCAGTAGCCGCGTTGCGAGGGCCGCGCGGGAATTTCTGCCGGTGCTGGCTTCTTTGCGCCATCGCCAGTGTCTTTCGGCGTAACGATCTTGACCGCTTGCTCGGAGTACGTGTTGTAGTCTTTTACCGCGGCATCAGCCGCTGCGGCAGCTGCTGCGGCCGCTGTCGAGGCTTCGAGCGCCGCGGCTTTGAGGCCTTCAGCCTCTTTTTGCTTGGTCGCAGCAATCTGCTTCTGGCTCTCTGAAAAAGCCTGTACGCAATTTCTAAAAGTTTCAAGAACGCGCACGAAGGCGTTGGCCTCTGCCGCCAATATTTTTTTTGTCGCATCCGGCAACGGCGGTTTTGTGCAGCCATGCATCGCTAGCGGCGCCTGTGCAAATGCGCCCGTAGAGAGCGCGGCCAGAACCAATCCAATGGAAATGAGTTTCATCGTGTTCACCTTGTTCAGAAATTAGGAATTGAAAGCCGCGTAACGAATTGAGTTTAGCTGACTGCCTTTTTGGTCGCTGCAGACATGGCGGTTCTTGCCAGCCAGTCGTGAATTGACTTTGCAATGCCTTCGCGATTGAGGCCGCAGTCGGCCAGCAAGGTAAGCGGATCGCCATGTTCAACGAAAGCATCGGGCAGACCAAGTTGCAAAATGGGAATGCTTAAATCTTGCGCTGCCAGTGATTCGGCCACCGCGCTGCCTGCGCCGCCCATCACCACATTTTCTTCTACAGTCACCAGATAATCATGAGAGGTGGCGAGCTTAAAAATGAGTTCGTGATCGATGGGTTTTACAAAGCGCATATTTGCCACCGTTGCATTCAAATCGTCACCTACCTCGGCGGCGGGCTTGACCATAGAACCAAATGCCAATATCGCCACCCGCCTCGTGTCGAAGCCCTTGAGTTCACGAACGATAACACCTTTGCCGATCGGGACCGCCGTCATGGTTGATTCGACGGCCACCCCCGGGCCAGCGCCGCGCGGGTAGCGAACCGCAGAAGGAGAATTCAG
>JANMZU010000756.1:0-3695 GCA_031383585.1 Betaproteobacteria bacterium | reverse complement strand
CTGGTTTGCGCCGAACAAACTGAAAAAAGCGGCGCTCACCGATACGGTGAAAGGTTTATACATTCCGTACTGGACGTTTGACGCGCAAGCCAGCGCGGATTGGGAAGCCGAGGCCGGCTATCACTATTACGAAACCGAGGAATACACCGACAGTCAGGGCAACCGCCAGACGCGCCAGATTCAGCGCACGCGCTGGGAATACGCGCGCGGCAGCATCGACCACTTTTTTGATGATGAACTGGTGCCCGCGTCGCTGGGTATACAGGCGAATCATTTGCGCGCCGTTGAGGTCGGGCGTAAATATTTTTGAATACAGCTTGCCAAAATGCTCGCGTGCAAACGCATGTCCCTCTTTTCCCATTTGCGTTCGTCCTTCTGCATTATTCATCAGCAACGCCAGCCCGTCGGAAAGCGACTGCGGATTGCGCTTGGCGACCATGATGCCGGTGCGTCCATCCTGCACAGCTTCGCTGATGGCGCCGACCGATGTACACACCACCGGCAGCCCGCAGGCCATCGCCTGCATGATGCCCTGCGGCACACCTTCATTGCCATATGAAGGCAGCGTAAAAATATCGAACGCGGATAACCATTCTGGGACGTTGTCCTGATTGCCGACGAGTTTAACGACGTCGTTCAGTTGTCTTGCTGCCGTTTTTTGCTCGAGCCGTGCACGCTCGGGCCCATCGCCGACGATAACCAGCCGCCAATCGGAAAACCCGGCAAGACGGGCGCGCAACAGCACCATGGCGTCCAGCAAGTCCTCATGGCCTTTCCAGTCACGAAGGGTAGCGAGAATACCGATAGTTGGTCGATTTTCCAGCCCCAGCTTCGCGCGACTAGCGAGCTTGTCGAGCGGTCGATAGTAATCGAGCGCAATGCCGGTGCGTACCGATGTCATGCGCGAAAGTGCGTAGCTGTTATCGCGATGTAATTGCTGCCGCAATGCTTCACCAGTGGTGACAATATGTGCGGTCGCTTTGTCGTAGAGCCAACGCGTGGAGAAATGGTTGTTGATGGGCGTGGAGACGTGACGGGTGCGTACCAGGGCGGGCATGTCATTCAGTGTGGCGCAGGCAACTGCCGCCAGCCAGCTATCGGTGGAGCTGTGGGTGTTGATGACATCAAATTGGCGGCCGTGCAGCTTGAGCCAATCGCGCATCGCAAACAACGGACCGACGCGCTTCCTGGCGATGTTCAGCGCTTCCACCGGGATGCCTTTGCGTTGAGCGGCGGGAAATATCTCCGCCTCGCGCGGCGTCAGCAACGTCACGCGGTGGCCACGATCGAGCATGCCGCGTGCTTCCGTCAAGATGCGAATTTCCTGTCCGCCCCAGCCCAGCGAAGATTCAGTGTGGAGGATGGATAGCGGCTTCATGGATGGGTTGGCTACGGGAGGTTGGTGACGAGTAGCGAATTGTATCGTTATCACCAGGCGAGTTCACGCTGAAAACCAAAGATCGCCATTCTGTGCGGCTTTTCAGACATTTTTGACCTGAAAGCCTCGCCAGTGCTGGAGCTTCCTATTTTTTCGATGATGCGACCTATCAACCGGGCTCGACCGTTACCGCTGCGTCATTTCTGCTATCGTCTCCGCATGCATTCCAGATTGCCGCTCACCTACACCACCGCATGAAACTCGCCCTCATTCGCGCCAAGTACGACCCTTTCGGCGGCGCCGAGCGTTTTCTCAACAGTGCGGCCGACGCGGTCGTTTCGCAAGGTGCACAGCCGACGATCATCACGAGATCGTGGCCACAAAGCGCCGATACCGACATCGCGCACCAGATCGTCAATCCGCGCTATGTCTCTTCCGCAGGCCGGGATCGCGGCTTTGCGCATGATGTATGTGAACTGCTGCAAACGGAAAAATTCGACCTGGTACAGTCATACGAACGCCTGGCCTGCTGTGACGTATTTCATGCGGTCGATGGCGTCCACGCTGAATGGCTCGCGCAACGCAGACGGGTACAAACAACGCTGAAGAAGTTCGGTGTGAGCATCAATCCGCACCATCGCTACGTTCTGGATGTCGAACGGTGCATGTACCAGTCGCCAAAGCTAAAGGCGGTAATCTGTATTTCACAAATGGTGAAGCAGGATGTGATCCGCCATTACGGTGTTGCCGCAGACAAGCTCCATGTTATTTACGGCAGCATCGATTCGGACGCGTTTCATCCACGGTTGCGCGACGAGTATCGGCTGCCAACAAGAAAGCTGCTGGGAATTCCACTCGACGCACCGGTGGCGATCTATGTCGGTTCCGGGTTTGAGCGAAAAGGCGTCAGCGGATTTCTCATGGCGGCAGCAAAGGTGCCTGACTTACACGCAATCGTGGTCGGCAAAGACAAGAACGCCGCCAAATTCCAGGCGTTTGCGCATTCGCTGGGATTGAGGGGTCGCGCGCATTTCACGGGCGGACTTGCCGACGTTCGGCCCTACTACGCGGCGAGCGACGTTTTCGTGATGCCCTCGTTGTACGAACCCTTCGGCCTGGTCTTCGGCGAGGCGATGGCTTGCGGACTGCCGGTCGTCGCGAGCATGCAGTCTGGCGCGGCGGACTGGATCGAGAACGGCGTAGACAGCTTCGTCGCCGATGCGCTGGACACGGATGCGATTGCGAAATCGATTGAAGCGGCGCTGACCGATCCGGACATGGGCGCGCGGGCGCGGGCGAAGGTGTTGCCATTCACCCAGGCTGCAACCAGTGCACAATATGCGGCGCTGTATCGGCAGCTTCTCGTCTGAACTGAGCTGGAAAAACAACATGCAAGACAAGCGGTCTTGCTAGGTTGTTGACGGCGAGTCTGGCGGGGGATACATTGCCCACCAGCGAGGGTTGTTACTCTGACTGCCTAACGCCAAACTCGAGCGGATATGTCGACCTACCTGAAGGCCTTGGCCAGCTACCTGCCGAAGCTGATTGTGCAACGCGCCAACGACGGAAGTCTGGGCGGCAATGAGCCAGTCGCTGAGCGCTTCCCTGCTGCACTCCTGTTTGCAGATGTGTCCGGCTTCACCAAGCTCACCGAACGCCTCGCCGCCGAGGGTCCGGCTGGCACGGAACACCTGACGCAGGTACTCAACCTGTATTTTGGCCGCATCATCGATATCGTCGAGCGCTGGGGCGGCGACGTGGTCAAGTTCGCGGGTGACGCCCTTATCGTGTTGTGGCCCGCGCCGGAGATGGCCGATGAAACACTTGCACTTGCCGTCAGAAGCGCCACCGCTTGCGCCCTGCAATTACAAGACGAACTAAACAACTACGACGTCGGCGGAGACTTGCGTCTCTCGATGAAAATCTCTGTCGGCGCCGGGGAAGTGGTTTGTTCACATTTAGGCGGGGTTTACGAGCGCTGGGAGTTTCTGCTGGCTGGCTTGCCGCTGGAACAAGTGGGCATTGCCAATGGCCTGGCATCGCCGGGTGATGTCGTGCTTTCCGCCGCTGCGGCAGTATTTATTCGCGGTGGCGCTGCTGCTGAGCCTCTGGACGACGGTGCGTTTCGCGTTACCGGCCCATTCACCGCGGCTGCGCCCACTGCCATCGTCGTCGATGTACTTCCTGTCGCAGCGGCTGCGCTGCGCCGCTACATTCCAGGGGCAATTCGTACCCGTCTCGATGCCAATCAGACCGATTGGCTGGGAGAGCAGCGCCGCCTGTCGGTAATATTTCTAAACCTGCCCACGTTTAATGC
>JANMZU010000495.1:0-3805 GCA_031383585.1 Betaproteobacteria bacterium | reverse complement strand
GGGCTTTCTGCCGAGATGAACTGTGGCAGGAAAGCGAGGAAGAACAATGCCACCTTCGGGTTTAGTACATTGGTGAGAAAGCCCTGCCAGAACACTTTGCGAATCGTCTTTGAAGGGAGGCTATTAGAAATTTCCAAAGTTGCTCCATCCGCTTTCGGTTCCAGCAATAATGAAATGCCGACGTACACCAGATAAGCCGCGCCGATGAGTTTGACGACAAAAAATGCTTCAGCAGAAGCGGTGAGGATCGCCGACAGACCGATGGCCGCGGCGAACGTATGCACCAGGCAGCCCGCATTGATGCCCATGACTGCGGCGAGGCCGCTGCGAAAGCCCTGCGATGCGGTTCGCCCGGCGATATAGAGCAAATCCGGCCCGGGGGTAATATTGAGCAGCAGCCCGGCGAGGATGAACAGCGGAAGATCGTGGATACCGAACATTATTTGATCGCCGCAGGATCAGTCGACCAAATGCGTTGCCGCCTCGATCTCTTGCCGGTAGGAATCGAAAATACCCTTGAGCGCATCCGCCATCGTGACCGTCGGCGCCCAGCCCAGATCTTTCATGGTGTTTTCGATTTTTGGCACACGGTTTTGCACATCCTGATAACCCTTGCCGTAGTACTCACCGGAAGTGGTCTCAAGAATCTTCACTTTCGCCGCAGTTGCCTTGTACTCGGGATAGGTGGCGGCAAGCTCAAGCATCATCGTCGCCAGATCGCGCACCGAAAAATTGTTCTTCGGGTTGCCAATGTTGTAGATCTGACCGGTTGCGACGTTGCCCTCGTTGGCGATGATTTTCATCAGCGCTGAAATACCGTCGTCGATATAGGTAAAGGCACGTTTCTGCGCGCCGCCGTCGACCAGTTTGATCGGCTCGCCACGCACGATATGCCCAAAGAATTGCGTGATGACGCGGCTTGAGCCTTCCTTGGCCGTGTGGATACTGTCGAGACCCGCGCCGATCCAGTTGAATGGGCGGAACAACGTGAAATCGAGCTCGTCGCGCGAGCCGTAGGCGAAGATGACGCGATCCATCAGTTGCTTGGAGCAAGAGTATATCCAGCGCTGCATTTCAATCGGCCCCAGTACCAGATTGGAGGCGTGCGGATCGAATTCTTCATCGGCGCACATGCCGTAAACCTCCGAGGTTGACGGGAAAATGATGCGCTTCTTGTACTTCACGCACGAGCGCACAAAGGGGAGGTTCGCCTCAAAGTCGAGCTCGAACACGCGCAGCGGGTCCTTTACGTAGGTCGAAGGCGTGGCGATGGCTACCAGCGGCAGCACTACATCGCATTTCTTGATGTGATATTCGATCCACTCCTTGTTGATGGTGATGTCGCCTTCAAAAAAATGAAAGCGCTCGTCACTCATGAACGGTTTGACACGATCCGAGCTCATGTCCATGCCATACACATGCCAATCGGTCGTCTCAAGGATGCGCTTGGAAAGGTGGTGGCCGATAAAGCCGTTGACGCCGAGGATGAGGATTTTTTTCATGGGATTGGGCATTCGGAAATTTGGATTCGGTTTGTTCTGCTGCATGGCGTGCTTCAGGGCATTACTTGCTTAGATAGATGGTTCCGGTTGCCGTGTCGCTTATCAATAGACTCCCAGCGGATAAACGCCGACGCCCAGAATATGGCAGAGCGCAGCTTCGTCAACCATTTTCCCATCGAATTGGGCTTCGAGCACGCGCAACATGCGGCCGTCTCCGCAGAGAGCAATGCAGCGCGAGGAGCTGACGTTCAGAAAACCCGGTTTGCTGTGTGTGAAATGCGCTGGCGCCAATGCCGTTCGCGTGATTGTGATGGCCTGGCCTTTGATGGTTGTGGTGGCACCCGGATAGGGCGGTGCCACTGCGCGAACCAGGTTATGGATATTCACGGCGCTGTCATCCCAGTTGATGATGCCATCGTCTGGCTTGCGGCCGCCGTAATAGCTGCCCGCAGCCAGGTTCTGCGGGTGCAACACGGCGGAGCCGTCTATGAGCGCGGGAAGGGCGCGATCGAGCGCGGTTGACGCCGCCGCAGTGACTTTATTGAATACGTCCAGCGCAGTCTCTTCAGGCAGGATGGCGACGACTTCCTGCGCCGCGATGCGGCCAGCATCGGGCTTTTCGACCATCTCGTGGAGCGTGGCGCCGGTTTCGGTTTCCCCCTTGATGATTGCCCAGTTGATCGGAACGCGGCCCCGATACTTGGGCAACAGCGAACCGTGCATGTTGTAGGCGCCGACTGTTGCTGTTGCCAGTAGAGCGGGTTTCAACATCGACCGGTAATAGAAGGAGAACAGGAAGTCAGGCTTCAGCGCCGTGATTTGTGCGATGAATTCGGCGGTGTTTGGATCATCAGGCATCGCCACGGGAATATTGTTGGTGGCGGCCAGTTTTGCGACGCTATCGAACCAGATGTTCTCTGTGGGGCTGTCGTGATGGGTGACAACCAGCTTGATGTCGAGGCCATGCCGCAGCAGCACCGAAAGACATGCGCAGCCTACATTGTGGTATGCAAAAACAACTGCCGTGGTCATTCAGTTTTTTCAAGCACCGCTTGAATCAGATAGCGTGGCCGTTCGCGGACCTGTTGGTAAATGCGCCCCACGTACTCACCGAGCAGGCCGATGCCGAATAAGGTGACGCCGATGAGAAAGAAAGCGATGCCGAATAACGTGAACAGCCCCTCAGCCTCCGGGCCGACGATTAAGCGCCGAATTCCCAGGTAGATTACAAACGCGATAGAAAGCATTGAGATGGCAATGCCGATCAGCGAAAAAACCTGCAGGGGCACGGTCGAAAAGCCGGTGACGAGGTCAAAATTGAGCCGGACCAGTTTGTATAGCGAGTACTTGGATTCACCAGCGGAACGTTCCTCGTGCTCGACTTCGATTTCGGTCGGGTTGTGCGAGAACGAGTAGGCGAGTGCCGGGATATAAGTGCTGACTTCGCGTGACTGATTGATGGCATCGACGATGTCACGGCTATAGGCGCGCAGCATGCAACCCTGATCGGTCATCTTGATGTGGGTGAGCCGTTCGCGTGTGCGGTTCATCGCTTTCGAGGCCCAGCGCCGCCAGGCGAGATCCTGACGCTTGCGGCGGATGCTGCCAACGTAATCAAAGCCCTGATCCATCGCTGCCATCAAATTGCCGATTTCCTCGGGTGGATTCTGCAGGTCGGCATCCAGCGTGACGATGCGGTCACCCCGGCAGCGCTCAAAGCCGGCCATGATGGCCATATGCTGGCCGTAGTTACCGTTGAACAACACGACGCGTGTCACATCTGGACGCAGTTGAAACTGTTCGCGTAATAGCGCAGCGGAACGATCCACCGAGCCGTCATTGACGAAGATAATTTCAAAGGTGCTGCCGAGCTTGTCCAGAGCGGGGTATAGGCGGGCGAATAACTCCGCAAGTCCGGCCTCTTCGTTGTAAACAGGGATGACGACTGACAGCTTTGGGTTGGCACTCATGTGGCCAAGCGATTCGTTGTGAGGAGATCGATCATTTCCGCGCAGACGCGGTCAATGTCCGCAAATGTAATGGCCGGATGCAGCGGTAACGTAACCGTTTCAGCCGCGATCCGCTCGGCATTGGGGAATTCGCCCTGACAATGGCCCTTGCCGCGAAACAACGAGGACAAATGCATCGCCTCATAGGAAACACCGAGGCCGATCTGCCGCGCATGCATCCCGTCCATGAACTGTTTGCGGGTAATTGCGAGTTTTGCCAGCGGCAGCAATACACAAAACATATTCCAGCTGTGACCAGCGTCGTCGCCAGGGTGTGCCTTTGCAGGCAGCACC
>JANMZU010000439.1:0-1894 GCA_031383585.1 Betaproteobacteria bacterium | reverse complement strand
CTCTCCGGACAGCAATGCCCTATGAGCCGCGCCAATACTAGTGTTTCCATTTTGTAGATACGCGGGCGCCACCGGCACTAATCTTGTCAACTTTTCATTTAGGGTTTATGCCGCTCTTTTAGTCAGCCGAGCGGATTGGCTGTATTGGTGTGGATCTGTGGATAAGTCGTCGTTGGCCGCTTCGATCAATTTGGCTTCGCACGCGCGTTCAAACTGCGCGTGGGATTTGTAGCCCAAACTTGGATGCAGCCGTGTCGTGTTGTACCAGCCCTCGATATAGCCGAACACGCTGTGGGTCGCCTCGGCTCGGGTGCCTTGGCGTGAGAGGTGGACTCGGCTCCAGAACCGCAATTGAAGTCCTGTCCCGGCAGGCTCGGTGCCATCGGTAGCCTATACGCCGATTCGGTCGCTACGTTGAATTCCCGGCCCGCTTTGCCGCGTCGCTCCATCTTCAGCATTAGCGCCTGGAGTTGATTGAGGCTGCCGGTATAGCCGTCGTGCTCGCGCAACACTTTCCGGATGTCCGCCCGCTACCGTTCCCGCTCTTGCTAGCGCCTCGATGGTTCACGCTTGCGCCAGGAGTGGAATCCTGATTGGGTGACGCGGAGCAGCGGCCAGATCACCGACGGGGGTACATCATCAGTTCAGCAAGGATAAAGGTGTACTTCACTGACTCTCTCTTGCAAAGTACACCGTCGCTTTTTTATATGCTGACCTCCATCTTTGCGCGCGAAAGTTCGGCGCGAAGACGGGTGATTTCCTCTTGTCCCGGACTCACCACCCGCCGACCGGCTGCAACGGTCAACTGGCCCGCGTCGTACTGCTTCCCCCAGTGTTGAATCAGTCTTGGCAATACGTCGAACTTTCGCGCACACCCGGCGGTACTGATGTTCTCAGCTTTCTTGTGGCGCACCACTTCGGCCTTGAATTCCACCGCAAATACGCGCCGCTTCAGTTGCTCTTTCTTGATGCTTACTAATGCGCTGTCCTTCTTTGCTGCTTTCATCTTTTTGCTTTCGTTAAGTACTCAACAAAAAGCTTGCGGGATCACTACACGGGTCGACTTGCCTGGCGTTTGGATTCACGCGTATCGATAAGCGCGTGTCGCTCGTGCGCTCACAATTTCCAAATGCTCGTTTCACGTATCAACGAGTCGAATCGCGGATTTCGCGAAAACACAAAAGAAAGAATGTAAAAAAAGTGTGAAACCGTTCACAATAGTTTGACGTACATCATATGCCGCCATGGCCAAGGTAGTCTTCGGCCTGTCGAATTGTTGCGACGCAACATTGCGACTGGAAAGTGACTGAGGCCGCTAAGTTGAACGTGAGGATCTATTGGCGCGGAGCTACGTAGGCCGAAACGCAGGACTTGTAATAACCACAATTATTAAAAGGGAGTGCGTATGAATATCATCAGAAGAATAGTTGCAGTGGGTGGGTTGGCATTGGCGGCGATGGTGCCGTTTGCGGTGCAGGCACAAGCGGCATCGCAGGCGTGTCTGGACAGCAACGTCAAAGCGCATGCCGAAGTATTGGCATTGCACCAGAAGGCAAATGAACGAACTGTCTTCTATCCGCCAAATTTCACTAAAGAGGCATTCGAACGGGGTATGGGGTGGCTCAGCGCGGCAATTTTTGAGCATACCAAAGCCATCAGAACTGCTAATTTGACGGCAGCGCAATGTGCTTATATGTCGAACTACATTGAAGAAGTGCGCAAGAACGTAACCGCCATATCGCAAAACCAATTTATTGGCGTCATGACGGTCGGTCAGCCACCACCACCACCGTCGTTGCCACCGGTAGCCACGGCAGCGAATACAGAAGATCCCAAGCTTGTTGTCAGCCGGAGGCAGTTCGAGCAAATTGGCAAGGAAGTAGAAGCCTTTATG
>JANMZU010000430.1:0-2244 GCA_031383585.1 Betaproteobacteria bacterium | reverse complement strand
GCAATGGCTTTTTGTCGACCACCGCAGCCTGTCAATCGCCGCTAGGTGTTTGCTGGCGGCTGTAGCGCTCTCGCTGGCGTTCATGTGTCGGCGCGAGCAAGGCAAGCGAGGCCAGATATCCTATTTCCTGCTAGTGTCGCTGTGTATCTCGATCGCGATAGTTTTTACAACAGGTGCCTTAGGCTTGTGAGTTGCCCCCGACATGAACTAGTCGACGTTGGCGGCTGCAAATTGCATCTTCGCTATTGTTTGTCCACATGACGACTTAAACCACAGTGTAGTTCCGGCAACCAAGACCTCATGTGTGGGGCCTTTGGCCGGTAAAGCGGTCACTAGCTGGCAGTGCCTGTATGACCCTTCACCCAAACCGCAACACCTTCGAAAAATACGTATAAACAGTCGCGATGCGCCGCAGATGCCGCGATTCTGGATGCGCGAGAATCCAGATATCGATGCCGCAATCATCCTGTACTGGTGTCAGCGCCTGAAGACCGGGGTCATCCTTAGACCTGAACGTCGACATCATCCCGACGCCCAATCCACAGCGCACGGCTTCGCCCAACGTGAGCAAGCTGCCGAGGTAATAGCGCGGTGTCACCTTTGGATAGTTTTTCTTGCGCCATCGAAGCGCAGGGTGGTCGGGCATGGATTCATCGAGCACGATCCAATCGTAGGCGGCCGGATCTTTTTCGCGGCCTTTGGCTTCGTATAGCGCCTTGGAGACGTACAGGGCGAAAGACGCGCGTCCTAGGTGATGACCGACCAGGTGTTCCGGCGGCTTCGATGTTCCACGGATAGCAATGTCGGCGTCGCGTTTGGAGAGGTTGGCGACTTCATTGGATGCCAACAGTTCCAGCTGCAATCTCGGATGCTGCACAGTGAGTTCGCTGAGCTTGGGGATGACCATACCCTGCAATATGGAGTCGGTGGTCGTTAACCGGACGATACCTGTGACTTCTTCCTGGCTTGTTTGCGATGCGGCGCGTGCGGCATCGAGTTCCGTTTCAATCCTCTCCGCATGCGCCACGATGCTCAGCGCCAAATCATTTGCCAGATAGCCGGAGCGGGAGCGCGTAAATAGCGTCTGTCCCAGTTGCTTTTCAATTCGCTGAACGGTGCGGAATACCGTGGATGGATTCGCTGCCAAGCGTTTGCCGGCTTCGGCGAGGTTACCGCCGCGTGCGAGTGCGAGCAGGACTTCCAGGTCGCCAGCCGTAAGTTGGTATTGCAGAGATGCATTCATCATTTGCGTGTATGCCTATTTCAATTGCGTGCGTGCAATCATATAGTTCGTTCATTCCAAACGCAACTGCAGGTACGCAATGAATGGTTTACCAGACAAGTGCGCAGCCAAGTGCGGAAAAACAACCCTGGTATCCAGCGACTGGCTGGTGCGCTGCGAGGGTGGTGCCAGTTCAGTGAATAACGAAGTCACGCAGCAGCTTCGTTCGAATTTTCCCAAGGAGCAGGTCATGAAAAAATTCTTCCAATTTGCAAAAAAACAAGAAGTCGCACTCACCGTTGCACTGGTCTGGATGGTGGTCTGGGCCGGCTTCGCAATGACCGAAGCGTTTAACCACATTGCCTGACGCTACCCTGCGGGCGCCCGCGACCAGGTCAACGTCGCCCGCTAGTCATGGCATCAAATAAATCGCTCAAAATCCTCGCCCAGAATGGCCTGCCATCGCCCTTCTTTTTGTTCGGGTCAGGTACCGCATTCATTTCCGAAAGAGCGAATTCCCACATTTCACGCGAATCTTCCGGCAGGATTTTTCCGTCGGGCAGGAAGCAGATGCCGATCACGTCGTCGTACACGATCAGGCCCAACGATGCCGCCGCGGTGACGGCGTAGGAAATCTGCCGCGTGTTGTTGTCATCAGGCAGCGACATCCGGAAAACGGCTGATTTGCACTCTGTAGTAGCTTTTCTCGGGTCGCTGCCATAGAAGGCTTTGGCGCCGCCTGCAGGCCGCTTGTCAGAGGGAATCGCTTCGTAGTGCTGCACCAGCATGTTGCCGAATTCAGCGAGTGTGGAGTTCCAGGTGTCGCGCAGTTCACTCAAGCGCTCCATCGTCGCCGCCGCTTCTTTTTCGGTGGCGGGCAGTGGTGGATGTCTGGCAGGGTCCCAAATGCAGATGGCGTCGCTCATGGATGTTGCGGCTTTCTGTTCAGAAGCACCGCCGCACGTCATCCATGCTTCAGTGGGTTGGAAAAATATTCTGTACGTGTCAGGGGCACGCCATCA
>JANMZU010000421.1:0-4146 GCA_031383585.1 Betaproteobacteria bacterium | reverse complement strand
CCCCCTTCATGATTGAAAAATTCCCTGGGATGCCAAAACCAAAACCGACTACGATTCGTGCGCATTCCCGTGTGCACTCACCCGGCTGTGTGTCCACTTATCTTTCGGGAAAAGCTGTTCAGACGAACCGAGCCACTTCTCGTGTCGCGATACGTAATATCGTTCTCACTGGGCGAAACCCACCAAGACACAAGCGAGCTTTGTTCGCTTGTTGCCCCTTTGAGCTCGTTCAATAGCGTCGTTCTCGGGTTGGGAAATTTGTGTACTGCAGCAGATCGCCACATCGTCACACGAACAGGTTCTGGTTCCTCAAGATCAATGCTAGGCTGATCGGAATGGAAGAGAGCCATGGCGCCTCGATAGTCCTTAGCGGCAATCAAGTTTGCGAACTGTTCGCCAATGTGCCTAGGATGGCGATTCGCTTCCTCCGATCGAACAGTGATCACGGACTCCAGTTCGGAATTCGCTTCAAGTATCCCGCGCTCAAGCCACGCTTTTACCAGCAAAGTTTCGGAGATCGGTGCCTCTCCAGCAGAGAAGGAGGAGGCCTCTTGTGCCTCATCGATAAACTTCCGAAAGATTTTGGCGCGCGGAGCAAGTAGGTCGTCGCAAGCGGTCCATATTCCTTGCAGAAGTTCAATGGATTGATACGCAGCGTTTCCAATTTCAAGCGCACGTCGATGAAGTTGGGTCTTCTCGTGTGACTGTAAACACCCTGACGGCACCAGCGCAGCCAGAAGATCGGCGCGGTCGTTGTCGATACCGGTGTCGCGAAGTAGTTCCAGCAACTCTGCTCGCGCGGCGAACGCTATCGGCTCGTCCTTTGACTCCAGCAGCAAGACAGTGGCAAGTAGCACATCCGAGAAGCTGTATATCGGAATACCCTCATGGATGCTGTCCGCAGAAACCGCATCGGGAGACATGGCTCTCACCAGGTCCGGAAAAATTCGCAAATATGCTGCGGGGACTCTCAACGGATTAATTTGGGATTGCTCAGTCCACGCCGCACGCAACATCAAGACGCATAGTCGTTGCAGCGGATCGGACGGCAACTCGCGCACCAGTTTCTCGATGTCGCTGCGCGGCACAACCATTGAACCAACCTGCCTTCGGCCGGCGGCGTCTCGCTGCGTCTTGATATCGACGACCTTCTCAATTGCGGTAACAATCTGCTCGGCCGCCGCTTGGGCAGCACTGCGATCCCCATGTCGGACCCCACCGTCATTCATGATGGTCTGAAATGCACGGCCCATATCTGTTATTTTCAGAAATGCCTGGCTACTCGACAGCTCTGGTAGTCGTTTCTGATTGCCCTGGGGAGCGAGCGCATCGCGGAGCGGCGCAACTTGCTCGCGAATAAAGCTCATCCAAGCTTTCTTGCAGTGTGTATGAACAATTCGACCCCCTGCAGCATTCCAAAGAGTTGCGATGAGACGTTGAAGGTTGGCCTGAGCGGCCGCTAGGTTCGCCTCGAGCATTTGCGGATCGGGTTTAGCGTCCTTTAGGTGCGCGCGGATCATTCCGAGAGGGTCTCCCGCAGAGGACCACCCAGTCAATAAGAACACGATGGCAGTTTCAAGTTGAGAGTACTCAATCCCCACATTGCGACACAGTGTTCTGGCTTCGTCTGCACTCCAAGTAACGGGATGACTCGGCGCTAGCGCTTCAAGCACTAGCGAAATGGCCGCCGAGGATTCTTGGGCCTTACCGCTTTGCACAAGAAGATCACGAACGCGAAGGGTGCGTTGGGAATCGCGTTGCACTGCCAAATCTGCGGGATTTTCGAGGAGACGGTTTGCTTGGGCGAGGTCATCCAGACATACGGCTTTCAATGCTTTGCCTTGACCTGCCATGGCAACGCTGAACAAATAACTGAGGCCAAATCGACCTTGAGCCCAGGCCCGTATGGCGGCATCGTGAAGCTTCTCCTCGAAACCGTTGCTCGTCCAGGGCGCGACGTCGACACAGCCCCGCGTGTTGATCCATGCCAGTGCCTTGAAGTCGCTCAACGACTGCGCGAATGGAAGCTTAGGCTGCGCGGCGACCCTCACAGCGGTTGGTGTTGCAGGCGGAGATGCTGTCTGTGGCGCGGCGCGACTAGCCGGTTTTGATGCCTGCATCTCGGGCGTCAAGTTGAGAATCGCAAATGCCTTAGCGCCTTCGATAGGCTCCGGTGGCTTCAGTATTTCATTCGACGGAATCTTGATTACTTCAACTGGGTGCTGCGTTGCAGGTCCAGCGAGGGCCAGGCTGGGCGTCAGCGTCTGATGCATCGTCGACCCGATGGACGGGCTGGCTTCGAGAGCTGCCGCAAGGCGATGCGCCGCCTCTGACAAGTCGCCAGGAGTCGTTCGAGGAGGCGGGTTCCCCTGCTCGAAAGTTCCGCCGAGCTCCGATGGGTCACACGTGGCTGGCAAAGCCACTTGAACCCCGGTCAACGTTTCGCCGGCAATTGCCCCCATACTTGAGGCACGCGTTCTTTGTGTGTTCAGGTTCGTGAGATTGATCTCTTCATGGGCTGGCGCAGCGTGCTTCTCACTTCCGTTCTGAGGCGCATCGTTAGAATAGATGCGCAGACTACCCCGATGAGCGGAAATGGCCAGTCGCGCACCGTAAGTCCTTCTGATTGCGTCGTCGTGGCGTGCCGCCGCTTCGTCATCAATATCCTCAGCATGCTCAATTAAGGCAAGCAAAGACAGCAAGGGATGTATGAGGGATTGGGCCTCTTCAAACTGACCTCTTTCAAGAAGTCCCAAGGCGCGATGGACATCACGCATTGCAGGCTCATGGGCATCGTAATTGCTGTCTGAGGCGTGCCGAACACAAGTAAGCCTTTGCAGGGCCAAACGGTTATGGAACTTGGAGTCTTCCAGCTGCAATACCGTCTGAATCGCCGCGAATTCCCTTGTTTTCATGCCCAATGAGACGTTGGCGTTTTCGATCCATTGATCCAAATGCTGGAGATCAATAACGAGTTGCTCGGGTCGAGGAACCAATCCATTTTCCACGTCACCCAACGCCGCACGTAACGATTCGCCGAGCTGTTCTAGCGTGATTCGAGCCGCTTCCAATGGCGCACTAATCGGATGCATCAAAGGTGCATCCGGCTGTGGCGGCCGGCTTGATAGTTCGATCCGGGTATCTGGGAGTGACGTTGGAGTGAGTTGCTGCTGCGACACCGGGCCCCCTTCTTTCAATTGCGGCTCCTGTCGTTCTGGAATCCCCTGCTTAAGTGCTTGCGTCACCGCCCATACTGGTTCCCAGCCATGGTGATTCGCACTCAAGGCAGCGCACACAACCATCACATCATAGAAACCAAGCTTATTTGCTACAGGAGTAATCGACGCGATGGCAATCTGTTCGTCAACGATTGGCAACGCACCAACGCGGTTGCCGACCTCATCGTGACTACAGCCCAATGCGTCGAGACATCCCAGCAATGCTGGCAGCTTCGCCAGTTGAACCCATCGACTTAAGACCTGTATGAGGAAAGACTGGGCATACTCGTTGCCAATGAGTCTATCCTTGAGGCGTCGAATCGCTTTCTGCAGTTCATCGCCTGACAACCGCTTCGTCGTACGTGGTAAGCCTAGAATTCCTGTCTTGTTTTGTGCACGCCCGTCAAGCTCGTGAACCGCGGCGCACAATGCATCGTATGAGCTCAATTCCGCTCTGGGAGGGCCTTTAGGTGCTCTGATGTTTTGCAGTTCTCCGACTGCAAAATCCCAGTAGTGCGTTCGATCTTCTATCGAGAGTATGTCCCACGCCCGTTGAAACACCTGTACCTTACCCCGTGGGTCGGAATCGCTGCTTTGGGCCAATCTTATTCTCCGATTGTGTCTTTTAGAGAACTACCAATCCCATGAATTGCTGATCTCGGCATCCCCACGGCAGTGTAGTGCCTCGAGTCCAGGGGGCAAACGGTCGTTCACCACCGAACATAGCTGACTCGGCGATTCTTTTTTTAAATGGGCAGCACATAGCGTGCTACCACCGCATTTGTCTGCCGCCAGATGGCAGTCCTGTTAGGCTAGCGGGTTACGCCTTTCCGATCCCGACTGCCATGACCGCCCCCACCACTGAACGCGCCAAAGCCCAGACCCCCCGCTCGCTGTCGGGTTTGCTGCCCTTCCTGCGTCCGTACCG
>JANMZU010000420.1:0-3546 GCA_031383585.1 Betaproteobacteria bacterium | reverse complement strand
TGCCCTGCGCCATGAGCTCGTCGACCAAAGGCGCGGCAATTTTGCCGTCGGGGCGCACCGGCACGGACATCGTCAGCTCGGGATTGCGCCAGACGACAATGTTCAGGCCGTCGCCAGGCCCTATGACGTAGGTGTAGTCCTGCACATTGGCCAGCAGAGGCGCGGGTGGCGAGGTGTTGCTAGCACATCCCATCAGCGACGCTGCGAAAAGCACCCATGGCAGGTGCCGGAACGAACTGAGAAAACGTAGCACGTTGGAACCCCTCTTTGGCGGGCATTGAACCTAGCTTGAGACAAGCCGGTGTTGAGCCCAAGACTCTCGCATGAACCACGGCCGTCAGGCCGACAGGCCCGTGTTGCGAGCGAGAATACGACCAGATGATCGCATATGGACATCACAAGCTAGGGATGTGCGCAGTGCCTGCCGCAGGGCAAGCCCACTTAATTCACACTCGGGGATGTGGGTGCCAGCGCATCCCTTTGCTGGCCCGAAGCAAGCGTGACTTTTGGCCCAGCGCGATGTCACACACATCCACGCTCGGGCCCCAGGTTTCCAGGGAACCCAGCTCCGAACAGACCCATACGTGCAAATGAACATCGACCTTGAAGGCGCAATGGCGGCTTGGCGTAGCGTGCTGGCAGAGAACGATCTGCTTTTCGGCGCGACGGCTGAGGCCGAGTACGGCGCGGACACGGCGGCCACGGCCGCCGTGGTTCTGGCAGCACTGCGCATAAGAACATCCAAACAGATTCCGCAGGTGCTCAAGATTGCTGCTGCGCACCGCGTGCCGGTGTACCCGATAAGCACTGGCAAGAACTGGGGATACGGTGGTTCGCGGCCAGCTCGCGACGGCTGCGTCATCCTTGACCTGTCCGCACTGCGCACCATCATTGCCTTTGACGCGACGCTTGGCGTTGTCACCGTCGAGCCGGGCGTGACCCAGGGTATGTTGGCAGCGTTTCTGGAGGACGGGCGGCACCCGTTCATGGTTCCGGTCACGGGCGCCGGGCCGAACTGCAGCTTGGTCGGGAACGCACTCGAACGCGGTTTTGGGATCACACCGTACGCTGATCACTTCGCAGCCGTCACTGATGTAGAAGCGGTGCTGGCCGATGGCACGGTCTTCAAGACAGCGCTACGGGAGATCGCCGGTGACGATTTGGCCAGCCTCTTCAAGTGGGGGGTAGGCCCCTATACCGCCGGGCTGTTCTCCCAGGGTGGTTTCGGCGTGGTGACGCGCTTGTCCATCGCCCTCGCGCGTCGGCCGGAAGCGGTTATGGCTTGCCTGTTCAGCCTGCGCGACGACTCGCAACTCGAAGCCGCAGTCACCAGCATTCAGAACTTCTTGTCGATTCATCATGGTGTTATTGGCGGCATCAACCTCATGAACCAACACAGGGTGTTGGCCATGACGGCGCCGTATCCGGCGGCTCTGGTCGACCCGGACGGGCTCATACCGGCTGAAGTGATCGCGGCGATGGGACGCCGCTACCGCATTCACCCGTGGACCGGATTTGCAACGATCTACGGATCCCGGCGTGTCGTCGCCGCCGTCCGAAAAGACTTTCGCGACGCATTGCGAGGCCCGGCGATGCGTTTTTTCTCCGTTTCACCGCAGCGCGCCAAAACGCTCGCCAAGCTGGCGCCTTGGGTGCCAGGACAACTGGGTCGCCAGCTTGGCAGCACCACACGAACCCTTCAAGGTGCGTTGGATCTGGCTTTGGGCCGCCCTAACGACACTGCCTTGCCGCTGGCATATTGGCGCAACCCAGTCGCGTATCGCGGCCCGGAAAGCGATCCGGCACGGGATGGCTGTGGCCTCATCTGGTACGCGCCGGTGATCCCCATGCGCGCCAAGCCAGTTCGGCACTACGTCGAAATGATGCGTCGCACCATGGCAGAGTTCCGGATAGAGCCCCTGATCACGCTTACGTCGAACGGCGATCGGGTTTTCGAGGGCACCACACCGCTGCTTTTTGACCGCACCGACGTCGCGGCTGCGGCGCGGGCAAAACGTTGCTACGAGCGTCTCTTTACCCAGGGCTTGTCGGTAGGCTGCGCCCCCTATCGGCTCCCCTGCGATCAATTCGACCTGCTGACGGCGCGTCAAAGTTCGTCCAGCGCCACAGCCAGGCGTCTGAAGTTCGCGCTCGATCCGGATGGCATCATTTCGCCCGGCCGATACGGCCTGTAGGCGGCTGAACATCGGCGGCGTCTGGCCAGGTGGATGTCGAGTTTGTTTACACCTGGCCGGCGGAAGATCGTGTGAACAAACCCGTCCATCGCAACGACTCTTTGTAAATCAACACCTTACGTTGTTTTCTCCCAAGCTGGCACGGGGCATGCTTATCAACTCCCGAACACTCCCCACTTCCCATCTGGAGACCCCACATGAAGTTGAACCTTATTGCAGCAGCGGCACTTTCCGTCGCTTCGTTGATTACCGTTCCGGCGCACGCTTCGGCTTTGTCGATGGCCGACATGTTCATCCAGAACATTCGGCTGGTGGACGCGGCTAACAACACCATCCCGTCCGCCGGCCTGATCACCATCGTGACCGAGTCGCGCACCGGCAACGCGACGTCGGACTTCAACGGTATCCTGGGCACGGGGGTTGGCCCGAGCAGCGTGACCAACAACACAGTGGGCGGGACAGCAGACGTCAAGTATCGCTGCGCCGGTGATTGCGGCGCCGGCACGCTGGCCCTCTACGCTGGTGGCGGCGGCCCTGAAAACAATGGAACGACGCACATCGGGCCGGTTCCCACTCGGAATTACTCGCTGTCCGACATGGTCATTGATGGGTCCACGCTTGCCGGCACTGGTCGCGGATTGACGCGTGCCAATGCGATGACGAACTCGCCGGTCAACGGTGGCGGCGCAAACGCAACGATCTTGAATTCGGCAAGCATCAGGGCTTCGTTTACGGTTGGCGCTAACCTGGCTGCTGGAGTTGGTCTCGACGCTGATGCATTCTTGCGTGCGTGGGTCAATTTTCCCACGTTAGCTGGTCAATTTGACTTGGCGTCGGCTGGTTACGGATTCAACCTGAACATTGACGATCAACTGGGCAACACGCTCCTCGATTTCAGGCCAAATCAGCTTAACAACTCCTTCAGCGCAACTGGAACTTCCGTTGGTGCGGCGAACAAGATCTCGCAGTTCAACGGATCGTTGTTCTCGGGGCTTGTCAACTTTGTCGGCGGTCAGACCTACACCTTGACGATCAACCAGTCCTCGAACGCAACGGTGCAGACCACAGGCGACATCCCCGAGCCTGGCTCGCTGGCGCTCGTTGGCTTGGCGCTGCTTGGAATCACAGCAGCGGCACGTCGCCGTCGCCTTTCCTGAATCTGCATCAGGAAGTTAAGTAGCAAAAGGGGCCTTAGGGCCCCTTTTTCGTTGTTTGCCGGTTTACACACGGCGCGCCCGTTTCCGACAGCCTAAGGGAGTTTAGGCGCAACGGCATGAATGCAGCCAAGTGCGGCATGCGCAGACCGGCCGCCAACGTTTGACAGCATCGGTCGGCGATTCGAGTCGACTTG
>JANMZU010000408.1:0-1589 GCA_031383585.1 Betaproteobacteria bacterium | reverse complement strand
TGGTTTGATCCATTGATCGATTGATCCACCTTATCTTGCGCAGCACTGCACCACGGTTGCGTAATATTTTGCTTATCGAGGGTTTAAAACCCACTTATGTTTGCAGACAGAGTTCTATCCGGTATGCGGCCTACAGGCCGTTTGCATCTGGGCCATTACCATGGCGCGCTAAAAAACTGGGCTAAGTTGCAGCACGAATATCCGTGCTTTTTCTTCGTCGCGGATTGGCATGCCTTAACGACACATTACGAGACGCCAGAAGTCATCGAGGCGTACACGTATGAGCTCATCATCGACTACATCGCTGCCGGTATTGACCCGGCGCAAGCGACCCTGTTTGCGCAGTCGAAAGTGCCACAACATGCCGAGTTGACGCTGTTGCTGTCGTTTTTTACGCCGCTGTCCTGGCTGGAGCGCGTGCCAACGTACAAAGATCAAATGCAGAAACTGGGCGAACGCGGTCACGATCTCGCCACCTATGGCTTCCTCGGCTACCCGTTGATGCAGGCTGCGGACATTCTCATATATCGGGCGAATCGTGTGCCGGTCGGTGAGGATCAAGTTTCGCACGTCGAGTTGACTCGCGAAGTCGCGCGGCGCTTCAACCACTTGTTCGGCCGTGAAAAAGGGTTTGAGGAAAAGGCTGAGGCAGCGATCAAGAAACTGGGCTCCAAGAAAGCGAAGTTGTACAACGTCTTGCGCACCCGCTTCCAGCAGGATGGGGACGACGAAGCACTCAAGGAAGCACATGATTTGCTGAGCGACGTGCAGAACCTGTCGATGGGCGACCGTGAGCGTTTGTTTGGCTATCTTGAGGGCGGCGGCAAGGTCATTTTGCCGGAGCCGCAGGCACTGTTGACGCCCACATCCAAGCTGATCGGGCTCGACGGGCAGAAGATGTCCAAGAGCTACGGCAACACCATCGACATGCGCGACGACGAGAAAACCGTAAGCGAGAAAGTTCGCAAGATGCCGACCGATCCTGCGCGCGTTCGTCGTAATGATCCCGGTGACCCGGAGAAATGTCCGGTGTGGAGCCTGCATCAGGTCTATTCCGACGAAACCACCAGAAGATGGGTGGTCGAAGGCTGCAAGAGCGCCGGTATTGGTTGCCTGGAATGCAAACAACCGGTTATCGACGGCATCATCACGGAATTGAAGCCGATGCGCGAGCGCGCTGCGCCGTTTGAGGAAGATCCGACTCTGGCGAAGAACATTCTGGCTGACGGCTGTGAAAAGGCGCGCGATGTTGCCGAGGAAACGATGCGAGATGTCCGCGACGCAATGGGACTAAGCTTTTCGTGAACTTCCAGCGAATCCTGCTCACGATGTTTCTTGGTGCAATCCAATCTGCGCTGTGCGCGGCCCCAATGACGTTAGCGCCCGGCAAGACACAGTTCGAATTTATCGACCAAAAAGGCGATCCTACGCGCCCCATTAAGGTGTGGATGTATGTGCCCGCCGGTTGCGACACCAAATGCCCGCTTCAGTTTGTCATGCACGGCGTCAAGCGCAACGGCGAGGACTATGTAGACCACTGGGTGGAGTTTGCCAACGCAGGGAAGTTCATTGCAGTGGCCCCCGAATTC
>JANMZU010000381.1:0-8511 GCA_031383585.1 Betaproteobacteria bacterium | reverse complement strand
GGTTCTCACCGGAGAATTGAACGCGCTGCAAGCCAAAGACCTGATCGCGCGCAAGCGCAGCGAAGAAGCATCGCTCAAAGCATTTGTGGCGGCGAATCCGAAATTGAAGGCCGAGGTTACCGGCGCCTGGGACGCGATCGAACGTGCGCAAGCGGTCTACCGTGAAATCACGACCGAATACGATGCGGTCGAGGCTGGTCGCTCGTTCAACACGCGCTACTTTGCTCTGGCGCGATCGCTGGTGCGCGGCAGCGTGGAAACGGTAAAGGCCAATGCTGACCGGTTACCGGAGTTTGCCTCTGCGCGCTTGCCGCAAGTTGAGCGGCAGTTGTTTTCGCCGGCGCCCATCTATCCCGATTTCGAAAAAATGAAGCTCGAATTTTCCCTCACCAAAATGCGCGAATTGCTGGGCACGGATGACCCCTTTGTCGTACAAATTTTGGGCAAGCAATCGCCCGAGCAGGTAGCCAAGCGCCTGATTGACGGCACCAAACTTGGTGATCCCGCCTTCCGTAAAGCCCTCTGGCAGGGCGACCGGTCGGCCATCGAAAAATCGGATGACCCTTTCCTGAAGCTGGTGCGCGATATCGACACGCATGCCCGCGCCATCCGCAAACGTTATGAAAATGAAGCCACTGCGGTCGAGCAGAAAAATGCGGAACTGATCGCCAAAGCCCGATTTGCGCAGCTAGGCACCAAAGTTTATCCCGATGCGACCGGTACATTGCGACTCAGCTTTGGCGCTGTTCGTGGCTGGACAGAGCGGGGCAAGGCGGTGCCACCTTTCACCGATTTCGCCGGTGCGTTCAATCGCAACACTGGCGCTGAGCCCTATTCGCTGCCGGCGTCATGGCTGGCCGCCAACGACAAGGTAAACCTGCTGCAAAACTACAACTTCGTCACCAGCAACGACATCATCGGCGGCAATTCCGGAAGCCCAATGATCAACCGTAACGCAGAGATTGTCGGGCTCGCTTTTGACGGCAACTCTCATTCGCACGGCGGCGCATTCTGGTTTGATGACAAGGTCAACCGCGCCATTGGCGTCACTAGCGGCGGCATCCTTGAAGCACTGAAGAACATCTACGGCGCTACCGATCTGCTAGCGGAAATAAACCGCAAATAGCATGATTCGGTAGCGACCGAATTACGAAGGCGAATCGCTGCTGAGAAACTGGATCATGCCGCCAGGCTCCCGGCCAGTAGGCAAACGGCGGCGACCACTGTGAGCTGCAGCCGCATGGTGAGCCATTTGCCCAGCCCGAACGTTGGGTAGCTGCGCCGGTCCACCGCGAAGCAGATGCCTAGCAGCAACGCCAGAGTTACCAGCCCCCGGGAGATTGGCAGCAGCAGTGCCACCCAGGCTACCAAGCTGGGGATCACGCCCCACACAAACGCGCCAGGCTGCTGCGTAATTCGTTCTCGCATTGCAAGGCCCCAATGAATTGCGCCCAGAAAGCTGGCAATGGTGGCGCCATACGCCAGCAGGGCATGGGCTGCTTGCGCACGGTAGGCCAAGGGTGCCGCCCACGCCGCCAATGCCAAAATCACAAAAGGCAGCAATCCCGCGTAGCCCAAGCGGGCCGCCCACGGCGGCTTGGGCAAGGCTTCATTGATGGGAACGCTCAAGGCGTTTCTCCGGGCGCGGCATCCGTTTGAAGCGGCGGTGTTGTTACCTTTGCAGCCTCGGGCGCCGCAGGGCGACACATCGTGATGCCGTTCCACTGCTGGCCGCACCAACACAGGCCTTCATCATTGATGATGCAGGCGCCTGATCCGCAGCAGCGTTCGTCTTTGTCCATGGGGTGTCCTGAAATTCGGTAAAAGAAATGCGGCTTGTCGATGTGGCAGCATGGAAACTCAAAATTCTGCTGGAAACCGGCCGAACAGTGCGGATGCGGGTCTTTTCGCCAGCCTCAGCCTTCGAGTTGCGGCCTTGCGTGTCTGGCCGCTACCGTCGTAATCCTCAATGGCGAGAGCGTAACGGGCTTTTTCGGGTGCCGCCAAGATTTTCGCGCGACAGGCCAACAAATACGTGAGGTCCAGTCACGAGTGCATGGTTACCAGACAGACGCTGCTTGGCATGCGTGTCTACCGACGGCCCCGGCTGCGCCGTCTGGCGCCCTATTTTGTGCCGCCCTCAAGCAAATTTTTGAATGCCTTGTCGAGTTTCGCGTCTGCATCTTTCAGACTCTGACGGGTTTTTTGCATCCAGCCTTTGTCGGCGGATAAGTTGGCTTGCGCGCGTGCCAGCATACGCGTGACTTCCGCCGGCTGCGGTCCGCCGATGCCAAGTCTGGTTTTGACCATATTCTCAGGAGACAGCAACTGCCGGAATGTGGTTTCGCTCAAGGGCAACTTTGAATCTGAAAGCTTGAATTTTTCGATAGTCTGGGCGTAGAGCTCGACTGCTTTTGCGTAGGGGAAATCTTTCGGCTTGAAGCCATTGCCGCGCGCAACGGTGACAATCGACGAGGCGAAACTGTGGCCGACGCGGAACGGCACCTGATGCTTTCGCTGCAGCACCTCGGCGAGTTCGACAGACGTGGTCCATTCGTCTTCGAGCTCTTCGAGCGATCGCTTGGGATTAATGATCAAGGCGTCCATGAGAGCATTCATGCCGGTGATCATCTTGATGGCTTGCGGGAAGAAGCCGATTTCAGAAGATGGGGTTTTGTAGTCGGTCATGCCGGTGGTCACATTGTGCGCACGGAAAATAACCGTTTGTGCCAGGCCGACGACGTTTGACGCATCTTCACGCGCGCGCATGATCAAACCCGGATTGCGCTTTTGCGGCATGGCGCTGCTGGTGTAAGTGGAGCCTTCGTCGAGCAGCAGCCAAGGCCGGGTTTGGTGGTATTGGGTATGGATGTCACCCAGGATCGCACCGAGTCGAATGGCCCCGGAGGCCGGAATGCCAACGGCTTCGAGTGCGATATCGGACGGGCTGACCTGGCTCGCGTCGAGGGAATTCTCAATGATGTCATCGAAACCCAATAGCTCGGCCATGCGTTTTCGATTCAGCGGCCAGCTGGAGTTTGCGAGTACCTCGGTGCCCATGGCGCTGCGATTGAGCCGCTTATATACCTCGTGAATGCGCTGCCCGTCGCGCTCGAACGAGGCATCGTAGGCAAGCAGATAGTGGGCGTAGCTGATCGGCATCGCCTGTACACCGTTGGTATAGGCAGGCACGATGGTATTTACATTGCTGGCAGCGGTGGTGAGCAGCCGCTCGCGTAGCGAGTTCAGGGCATCGGCATAATCGAGCATCTGCATACGCAGCTTTGCCATTCGGAACGTTGCGTACATGTCCTGTCTGCTACGCCCGGTGTGAATGAGAGACGCATCCGGCCCGATAGACTCGGCAATAATGGCTTCAACCTGGAGGACGTCACTGGGTCTTTTGCCGCCCGGTTGCGTGGCCTGGGTAATCGCGTGATTGGCACCCTTGGCAATCTTCTGGCCCATCTCTGGCGTGAGGATCTTTTCTTCGGTCAGCATCACCGCGGAGGCCTTGTTGATTTTGTTCACCCAGAAGAACTGGTCTTCGGCCTGATCGGTTGCGCTGGTGCTGTTACCTTTGGCCGCCGGAGGTGCAACCGTTGCGCCCACTTTTGCCGCCTGCTGGTTACATTCTGCTGTCGTTTTGCACGGCAGTTGTCCGGTATCCGCCGCCACTGCCAGCGCTGGGGCCGTCAGGCACGTCAGTGCCAATATTGAAAAGTAGCCATTTTTCCGTGCACCACGCATTTCGTTACCCCGTTCTTGACCCACTGTTTTTGTTTGCCTTCGCGCCGCCAGGTATTATTTAGCTTGGGATTTATATCGTATACCGGATTGGTGGTTTCGTGCTACGCGGCCGAGCGTTCTGTCGCGCTGTCTTGTCGCATGGAGAGGATAAACTGAAATCCCGGTTCCTGATCGACGCCAAAGAGTTTGCAGCCCCGCTGAAGGCGCCGCTCGATTGGGAAACGGCGAGTCTGACGAAGCTTTCGACAGGTCTGGCGACGACCACACTCAGAGATTAGAAGTTAAATTCAAGCGCTGACGCGGCTTGCAGCCAGACGATAGAGTCCGGGCGGGAGGATTGGCTATGGGTGAGTCGCTTGGGGCATTTTCGTGTCAGACGGCAGGCGGGGCGCGGGGTTGCCGCTTTAATACAGCACTAAACCGCGCCCGCCTAAAACAGCATTTTTCAACTACAGGTGTCGCCAACTGATCACCGAGACAATCTCCGCATAAGCGACAGGGACTATTTGCCGCCTTCTTTGACCTTGCTGCCCTCTTTGCTGCCCTCTTTGTCGCCAGACTTGTCATCGGGCGTGCCACCATCCTTGTTGGATGTCTTTTTGCCGACTGCACTTTTTTCTGCGGGCTCGTCAGAGGCGGCGTCAGCTGCAGCGGACTCGACCGTGAGAATCACGGACTTGCTATCTTTTTTCTCGCCGGATTCGTTCAGCATTTCCGCGACAAGGGAAAATTTGCCGGTCCACTCCGTTGGAAACTTACCATTGAAATTGGCCGTTCCGCTAGATGGAAGGTCGACCTTGACTTCGCTGCCCGGTAAGAGATCGCCCTTCTTGAAGCCTGGCGCGTCTTCAACAACCATATAGAACTTTACGGTCACCTTACTCCCCGAGTTTGAAACTACCGCTTGTGCAAAGAACGGGTCACCACCTTTGAATACTGTCGACGGCTGGGACATGGCCTTGTCCTTTCCCGTCTTGAAACTGCTGATATTCGCGGTCGAAAAACTGCACGCGGCAGCGGCGATGGCGATCACTGCGCCAAGGAATGAAACTGCAAATCTATTGGTCATGATTGATTTTCAATGTTTGTTGAGATGATGTTCGGCTTTGCATTGTATCGACGATGCGACCAACTTTCTGGATCTATTATTCCGCATCACATCTCATACAATTGCATGCACGTAGGGAGGGTGATCGCGCTAAAGGCTTTGCCGAACTTGTGGCTTAGTCGATGGTGTCTATGTGGTGAAGAATTACTACGGCACGAATTCACTTGGCCAATGCGATACTGCTGAATACCTTCAGTTTCCCAAGATTTAGCATAGCAGCCAAACAGAGGCAGGGACGACGATTTGATGATGAGGACTTCCATTTGCGTTTGCTTTGCCAGGTGTTGGCGCGTGGCGTGCCTTCTGCTCATTGCTGGCATCTTTACTGCCGTCGCCGCTCAGACACCAACGAACGGCGCTAAGGCAAGTGCGGTCCAGCTTACACCCGCTGAACAAGCATGGATTGCCGGCAATCGCGGCCGGGTATTTACTGTTGGCTTTGATCCCTTTTCGGGGATGGATAGTTTTGAGTTTCGCGGCCAGGCGCAGGGGCTCTTACCGGCGCTGCTAAACGACATGCAGTCGCAACTGGGCATTCGACTTGAGCCCGCCAAGGTCAAGGCTTGGGACGATGCGTACCGGCGATTCGTACAGGGCAACATCGACGTGTTGTATGGTGCCAACCCGACGCCAGAACGCGAGCGGATCATGGTGTTTACCCGGCCGGCTCTGCGCTATCCCTACGTGGTGCTCGCGCGCAAGGCGTCTACGGTGCAAATGCTGGGCGATCTGGATGGGAAGGCAGTCGGCTTTATTGCCAATGACTTCGTCAGCACGCAATTACCCAAGGAATACCCCAACATCCATTACAAGGGACTGGACTTTGAAGACCAGGACCGCGGGTTGAAGGCGCTGGTGTCGGGTCAGATCGCCGGTTTTGTGACCAACGGCGGTGGTGTTGAGCGCGATATCCTTTTCAACTTTCCAGACCTGACAATGGTGGCGGAGCTCGGCACCATCACGTCGGACATGACTTTTGCAGTCCGCAAGGACAGCGCGGTGCTGGGTGGTATTCTGGACAAGTACCTCGCCCAGCGCCAGACCGAGCTAGCGGCCATCGCACAGCGAGCGGCGCAAATCTACAACCGCAAGATACTGAATCTTAGCGAGGCCGAGCTGATCTGGCTGGAACAAAAGGGCACAGCCGTAGCCGGTGTCGCTGAAGACTACTTGCCGTTTGACTACTACGAGAACGGCCAGTACCGCGGTATTGCCGGGGAAACGCTGCGCCGCATTTCCGAACTGATCGGTATGCGGTTTACCGTTGTCAGCGGCCCGTTTGCCCAGCTGTATGAACAAGCCAAGTCAGGGTCCATCGATCTGTTGAATATCGCCAAGACAGAGGACCGGTTGGCGTATTTCATCTACCCCCGGCCCATTAGCTATGATCGGGACATCATTGTTGGCCTTAAGAGCAGTTTACCTGTGCAGGATGTCTATGGCCTGGAGGGGCGCACGGTGGCGGTCATCGATGGCTTCTGGCACGACGAATATCTGCGCAAAAACCTCAAGGATGCACGTATTGTAAAGACCGCAGATATTCTTGAGTCTTTGAACTTGCTGCGGGCAGGAAAAGTTGCCTACATGATCGAAAACCCCACAGTGGTGGAGTTCTATATCAACGGTCTCGGCTACACCGAACTGGTGAAGCGGGGTGAAACATCCAAAGACTCCTTTGTGTATTTCGGCGTTAACCGCCAGCAGCCCGAATTAGCCTCCATACTCGACAAGGCATTGACGCTGGTTCGATTTGACGACGTGAAATACGCAGGCATTCAGAGTGTGCCGCCGTTGCGAAACGCGCAAAGTCGCCAGTTGATTCAGATTGTGGCGGCGTTGGCGGTGGCACTGGTGATCATCCTGTTTGTCACCGTCAAAATTGTGCTTTCACTTGCGGGGCAAAAGGCGCAAACCCGGCTTCTGCAAGAACGCGAAAAATACCTCTACACCGATCCCCTGACCGGCTTTCACAATCGCAACTACTTTAGCCATGTGTCCGAAGGCCTGCATGCCAACAAATCGCCTCAAGCCATTGTGGTGGCCGATTTGAACAATCTAAAGCACGTCAACGATGCCTACGGCCATGCGGCCGGGGACGCAATGCTTGTGCTTTTTGCGGAGGCTGTGCGACTGTCTTTTCCTGGCGGAGAGATATTTCGCGTTGGTGGCGATGAGTTCGTCTTCGTCCTTGAAAACCAGGCCGAAGCGCAAGTACTGGCCGCAGTGGACGCACTCAAGGCCAATTGCGCAAAAACTGGCCATGAAGTGCGCGGCAACGTGACCATCTACCCCAGTGCCGCCACCGGTTACGCCTTGCGCAACTCCAGCGCTGACCCGTTTGACGCCTGCATTGCCGCAGCCGATGCGCGCATGTATGAGGCCAAGGCAAGCATGAAGAAGCGACGGAGCGACCAGCCATAGATACGCAGATTGAAGGCCCACCAACCATTTGCCCGGTTCAAGCCGGCTTCTGTCTTACAGCACCAATCCCCCACCCCGCTTCTTGCTTAACTGCGCCATCATCCCCGCAATCGCCTGATCAAACCGCACCAGCGTCCCGGTGAATTTGATACCGGTTTCGCCAAACAACCGTCGCGAATCCTCTCGCAGCATCGGCATTTCTAGCGCGACCGGTTCGCCATTGACGGCGAAGGCAATTGCATTGCCGCCCTCTACCGGGCCTAGCGGCAGCACACGGCCATCAAACGCGGCCCGCAAATTCTCGATCTGCTTCTTGTAGCCGTGGGTGCGTCCGAAAAGATTGAGGACCAGCAGGCCGCGTTTGCTTAAGCGCTTTCTGCAATCACGATAGAACGATTCAGTGCCGAGTGCGCCGAAGCGCGCATTCTGATCGTAGCCATCGACCATGATGCAATCGAATTTCTCTTTCCGCTCTTCGTGCATCCACGCGACGCCATCGCCGATCTGGATGTCGATGCGCGCTTCGTTGTCGGGAAGCTTGAAAGACTGTTGCGCCATGAAAACCACGGCCGGGTTGATCTCGACGATGGTCTGTTTGGCTTCGGGGCGTTGCCGGTACCAGAACTTGGCGAGTGACGCAGCGCCGAGTCCGACCTGCAAAATGTGTCTGGGCCAATCGGCGTCTGGCCGCAGTAACAGGCAGGCGGCCATTTCGCGTGTGTATTCAAGCTCCAGGTTGTAGGGCCGCGCGATGCGCATGGCGCCTTGCACCCATTCGGAGCCGAAGTGCAAAAAACGAACGCCGGCTTCTTCGGAGGTTTCGAGTGTATGTGCGGGCTTCTTCAACCTAGATTCCTCAGTTGGACGGGCGTGAGTGTACGTTTTTTCGGCTTTCTGGCAAGACGCGA
Source organism: Betaproteobacteria bacterium (assembly GCA_031383585.1). Lineage (GTDB taxonomy): Bacteria > Pseudomonadota > Gammaproteobacteria > Burkholderiales > Usitatibacteraceae > UKL13-2. The sequence continues at coordinate 324 of JANMZU010000381.1, read as the reverse complement.
CGACGAGGCAGGCTATATCCTGCAAGGAAGAGCAACGCTGCCAGGGAGCCGCAAAAGCGTGCAATCACCCCCGTAGCGCACTCACCCGCAAGGTGAATGGCCAGAACGCGACAATGTTCAAAGTCAAAAAACACATATTGATCGAAATTAGCGGTCAACTGAGGAATGTAGGTTCAATGCGGTTGCCGGGTTGGTTTGTCAATCAGCGCACGCCATATTACGCAGCTTCGCCGCCGCTTCGGGCAGTTTTTTTGTTGTTTCATCGCTTTCGACTGGGCAAGGGTTCAGCGCAAATTTACGATGCGCTCCGAACTTGACGAATTC
>JANMZU010000369.1:0-10190 GCA_031383585.1 Betaproteobacteria bacterium | reverse complement strand
AGATGTGGTTTCAAGACGTTCACTCCAACCTCACTTCGTTAATCGAGGTGAGAAGATAAAGAAAACGTCCTGCTGCGGCAGCGCCTTAAAAGGCGAAAAATGGCGCTTTTATTGCACCGTCAATCGCTCATCAGGGTGGGGGATTTTGAAGTGACCAAAGGTGGGGGAATTTGACCGGCCAACGGGGTGAAATCGTCTGAAAGCCGCATGGATAGTGCGTCTGCGGTGTTTCCAATGGCGTTTGAATTTGGCATCATGTTTGGATGGCAAATTCATTCAAACGAAAAAGACGGTTGTCGGATGCGTACGCGTTCGTCGGCCTTCGTCCGCAACCAACAGTGCGGGGTGTATTTGGTGATCCAAAGGCACGCGTCATCACGCTTGTCCGGCGCTCAAAAAAACGGTCTGCGGCTGTTGCGGTCAAACGCACTCGGGGTGGTACGACCGGCGCACGCGGCGCATTCGCGACTTGTCCAGTGGCGATACCCGTATCTATCTGGAGATCGAAGTGCGGCGCGTCCAGTGTCGGCTTTGCGGCAAAGTGAAACGCGAGCAGCTCGATTTCCTGGCCGACAACCCCTTCTATACCAAACGGTTTTCTCATTACGTGGGTCGGCGCTGCCGCCAAGGGACGATCAAGGACATCGCTCTGGAACTCCAGCTTGACTGGGACACGGTCAAGTCGCTGGAGATGCAGTACATGCGTGCGCAGCTTGCGAAAGCGGGCACACCGGGACCCAAGGCCATCGGCATCGACGAGATCTCGATCCGCAAAGGTCACACCTACCGCATCGTCGTAAGCGATTTGCTTCGCCGTCGCCCAATCTGGTTCGGTGGCTGTGACCGCTCCGAGGCGAGTATTTCGATGTTCTATGAGTGGCTTGGCAAGAAGAAAAGCGCGCAGATTCAGCTGGCGGTAATGGATATGTGGAAGCCATTTCGCAACGCGACCCGCACCCATGCGTCGCAGGCGGCAATCTTGTTTGACAAGTTCCACATCATGGCGCACTTGGGCAAAGCGCTCGATACGGTGCGCAAGTCCGAGTACGCCCGACTTTCCGGGGACAAGCGTCGATTCATCAAGGGCCAGAAGTACACGCTGCTGTCGCACCGGGAGAATCTCGACCTGGACGGCAAGCGCGCCTTGAAGACTTTGTTGGCGGCCAACAAGAGACTGAACACGGCGTACCTGCTTAAAGAATCCTTCGGTCAACTCTGGGACTACGAGCGCGAGGGCTGGGCGCGAAAATTCTTCGACAACTGGCGTGCCAGCCTGAAGTGGCGGCGGCTGGAGCCGTACGAGAAATTCGCGGAGATGATTGATCGTCATTGGGGTGGTATCGCTGCCTATTGCAAACCAGAAAACAAAGTCTCGCTCGGATTCGTTGAGGGATTGAACAACAAGATTCGCGTCATCCAGCGGCGCGCATACGGACTGCGCGATGAAGAATACCTGCGGCTAAAAATACTCACGTGCATGCTTCCAGCACTCTAAAATGGTCTGAAATCATCCACTCGATTTCCTGAAGACCCAGTTTTTGAAACCGCGCTGAATACCGCTTGCGATCTGGGTTCGCCGCGAGCGCGTCCCGCGTAACCCATGACGCTCAGCAGCTCATTCGGGAAGCAATTGGGACCACGTCAGTAAGTTGGGTACCGTACAGACACACGTCGACGCAATGCGTATCGTAACCAAAACAATAATTCAGGAGTCATAAATGAATCCCAATGACATTTACCTTTGGCCTGATGGATTTTGGTGTTTTCGCGAAGAGTTTCACCAAGCCTTTAAGCGCGGAGATGACTATCGACTTGTATGGCATGAGAGCGATGATTGGAAAACTATATACAACGGAATAATTGGGACGCGAGTAGACCTCAAGCCGCCAGTATAGGAGTCGCGTGTGTGTTTTTGGTCACTTATGTAACTGGTGCGTACTTCGCGAAGCGATATCGCACTGGGCCAATGACCATTGGCGCATCTGGCGAAATACAAAACGAGCACGGCGGCAAATTTGAGCTGCATGCCACCAAACATTGAAATAGCGCTTTCAGGGTTTCAATTGGGCGTATAACTAGTTCGACGTGCTACACGCAACAATGGCCGCGGGACTTGCCAGACCAATTCGCGAATTAGTGGAGACTGTCCATGCCCGAATTGCCACGCGACGTACCTATTGCCAACACCACTGCCAGCGGCGTGGAATTCCTCAACCAGCTAAAGCAACAGGCGGCCTTGCTCCAGACCGAGGCGCTGCAGAACGCGATTTTCAACAGCGCCAATTTCTCCAGTATCGCCACCGATGCGCAGGGGGTAATCCAGATCTTCAATGTTGGGGCAGAACGAATGCTCGGGTATACAGCGATTGACGTGCTGGATCGGATCACGCCGGCCGACCTGTCAGATCAAGCGGAGTTGATTGCCCGTGCGAATGCATTGAGCCTCGAACGGGATACAACAATAAAACCAGGCTTCGAAGCGCTGGTGTTCAAGGCCTCTCGCGGCATTGAGGACATTTACGAACTCACATATATCCGCAAAGACGGTAGCCGCTGCCCAGCGGTGGTGTCGGTCACGGCATTGCGCGATCTGCATGACGCGATCATCGGATATCTGCTTATTGGCTCAAGCGACACCGCGCGGCGACGGTTTGAAGCCGAATTGCTGGGCGCGAATGACGAACTACGCAAATCGAGTCTTGCAAAATCGGCATTTCTCGTTCAGCTCAGCTATGCGTTGCGCACGCCGCTCAATGTCATCCTTGGGTTCGCCCAACTCATGGAGTCTGGATTTCCAAGACCCCCACCCGCACAGGCGCTAAACCTCGATCAAATCCTGGTGGCGGGTCGATATCTGCTTGAGCTCACCAACCAAATATTCAACCTTGCCGTGGTCGAGTCCGGCAAGGAATCGCTATTGCCCGAACAGGTCTCGGTCGCGGAGGTACTGCTGGATTGCCAGAGCATGATCGTCCCCGAGGCAAAAAAACGGTTCGTTAAAGTGATCTACCCGAATCTAGAAGCATCCATCTACGTGAGAGCGGATCGGACCAAGCTCAAACAAATTCTGATGCACCTGATTGCAAACGCGGTCAAGTACAACAAGCCGGGCGGTGCCGTTGCAATTGGCTGCGCGCCCAGTCCCAATGTTCCCCAAACCATCCGCATCAGCGTGCGCGACTCGGGCAAAGGGCTGACGGCGGATCAGTTTGTGCAGCTATTTCAACCATTCAATCGTCTTGGGCAGGAGGGCGGTGACGAGTCGGGCATTGGCATGGGTCTGGTCGTGTCAAAACAGCTAATCGAACTGATGGGTGGGAGCATTGGTGTAAATAGTGCGGTTGGCGAGGGAAGCGTCTTCTGGATAGAGCTGCCAGTCGCAGAGCCACCTGCGGCAGTGTCGGAAGCCCATCGCGACAATCCCGTTTCGCCACAGCTGGCGAACAATGCAGGACCGCTCACCGTACTCTATGTCGAGGACAATCCGGCAAACATGGAGTTGATCAGGCAAGTGATTGCGCGCAGGCCTGATGTACGTCTGCTGACTGCGCTTGATGCACTTCAAGGTATCGAGTCTGCTCGCGTCCATTTGCCGGATGTCATTTTGATGGACATCAATCTGCCGGGCCTGAGCGGGATCGACGCAATGAACGTGCTGCGTGCAGACGTTTCGGTAGCGCACATACCCATCATTGCGCTGAGCGCAAATGCCATGCCCGATGATTTCCAAAAAGGCATCGCGGCCGGGTTCTTCAGTTACATCACCAAACCCGTCAAGCTTCCGCAATTCATGGAGGTCCTGGATACGGCGCTCGCTTTTTCGCAAGCGGCAAAAAGCCACTTGGGAAAACGTAATGCCTAATCTCGGGATCGTTTCTCGACACACAGGGCGAACAATTCACGCAGAAGCAAATAAAGGCATGAGAGTCTCTGGTAGACGTCATTGGCTTAGAACCCAATATTGTGCGTCACCAGACGAAATACTTGATCTGCGACCTCAGACAGTGGCAACGGTTTGAAATCACTTTCGCTCACCTTGCAACCGGTTGGTCTCCCCATTGGGAGAACGGCATACGTCCACGGGAAAAACGATATCGCGAACGGCCACAATCACCTCATCGCATTGTTGCCGCGCTTGGTTCGCATCAGCCTCCTTTCGCAATGCGAATCCGTCGAGCTGGTCCTGTCAGAAATTATTTCCGCGGCGGGCGCGCCTATTCGGCATGTCTATTTTCCGACGGCGGGTTCCATTTCGCTGGTGATATTGATCGACAAGAACCCCGCCCTGGAAGTCGCCTTGGTCGGCCGCGAGGGGATGTTGGGCGCACAACTGGCATTGGATGTCGGCACGTCATCACTGCGCGCGGTCGTGCTGGGTACCGGTGCCGCGTTGCGGATTGAAGCGACGGCGATTAACCGAGAATTAAACACCCACGAGGCATTGCGACGCTGCATGCACCGCTATCTTTACGTGCTGATGGTGCAAATGGCACAGTCGGCCGGTTGCCTCCTCTATCATCAGATAGATCAGCGACTAGCTCGCTTGCTGCTGATGAGACTGGATCGCGCCGGCACCGACACATTCCGAATGACCCAAGAGGCGCTCGCCTATATGCTAGGTGTGCGTCGTGTCGGCATCACCAAGGCGGCTTGCGAGTTAAAGCGCAAGGGCCTGATTGAATACCGACGAGGCGAACTGACCGTACTGAGTAGAAAAGGTCTGGAGGCGGCCGCCTGCGGCTGCTATGCCGCTGATCATAAGTCGTACGCGGACATGCTTGCCTGACAGCGGGTCCGTCACGCCGGTTATACCGCGGCCCTAGCTACTGCTGCGAATCACTACCAAAGTTTTTGGCGGGGCGTCACCCAGTTGCTGAATGGCTGCTAATCGAGATTTGTACGTCCGGTATTGAACGGTTTTTTTGTCGCTCGCGGCGCTACCGTTGCCTGTGATTACCGAAAATTCTATATCCGCACCCAGCCTAAACCGGCCAGCGAATTTTAAGTGGGCGCGACCATCAAGATCATAATTGTGCAACGCGCTAATTGAAGTCGTTATGGTTTTTGAATATTCGGACCCCAGCCCGCCAATTTTGAAGGCTAAAAGGGGCCGTTTTTTATGGCCAGTGGGCGGCACAAAATGCCGCTACGTTCAAGCGCAGCAAAGCATCAACTTACAACCTGAAAAACTATCAAATCCAACGGCCACAGGTACGATAACTATCATTTTGAGTGTCAAGAATGGCATTGCCAGCGGTTTTGATAGTTGAAAATGGTGAATAAAATCAAAGGGCGGCGCTATCGCTTTCAATGGCGGTCGACATGAAGCCTGTCGAAATGAAAAGTTAGCGGCATGTTGACCAATGGCGGCGCCGCGCCGATTTTGTTGTAAACATACCAATAAACGCGCTGGGTTATTGCATTTATCCCAAAGCGGTAGCAAAGTATGGGAGTGGTAGTTTATTGGTATTAACGTCCCTTGGCCAACTGTTCGCAAGCGATGTTTGGGGAAGGCCCGTTGTTGCATCACTGGCTCGCGCTACTGGCGCGATTCGTGCTGCATCGCCGCGTGCATTCCTCGTGCCGTCAAAATCATTCAACGTATCGTCAAGGAGAACGCACCGTGAAACTAAAGAAGCTCGCCAATGTTATTTCGCTCATCTGTATTGCCGGCCCAGTGGCTGCCCAGACAGAGCCGGTGCCGCAGAAGGTCGATAAGGTCATCATTACCGGTAGCAACATCAAACGGGTTGAAAGCGAAGGCGCCCTGCCGATTCAAGTGATCACGCGCGCGGACATGGAACGCGAAGGAATTGTCTCCGCTGAGCAGCTTATCGCGACGCTTGCCAACAACGGCAATGGCTTGGACAATCTGGCGAGTAACTCTGACGTCGTTTCCGGCCAGGCGCGCGGCAATAACGGTTCCAGTTCTGCCAATCTGCGTGGACAAGGTTCTCAAGCGACGTTGATTCTGCTAAACGGCCGCCGCGTTGCTGCACACGGCCTCAATGGCGGTGTGGTGGATCTGAATTCGATTCCGTTGGCGGCGGTTGAGCGCGTCGAAGTGCTGAAGGACGGCGCGTCGGCAGTTTATGGAACGGACGCGATTGGCGGCGTCATCAACTTCATACTGAGAAAAGACTTCCAGGGCGCCTCCCTGCAAGCGTTTGTGGACAAGACGCAGGACGGCGGCGGCGACATCTATCGCTTCTCGGTAGTCGGCGGCTACGGCGACCTTGCCAAAGACCGGTTCAACGTCATGGCTTCATTGGCGCATAGCGAAAACAAGATATTGCTCGCCAGGGACCGTCCGTTCGTCAATACATTCCAGTCGGATCGCGGCTTGTCTGTCGATACGCGAGGCACGCCATTTGCAACCATTTTCCCGCTTGCTTCCAACAATGCTGGCGTGCTGCGCACGATTCTCACTTCACGTCCGACGCCAACTGGCGCGCTTAGCAACACGCTGTCGCCATTTTTGCCCGGCAGCACCACCATTCGCGCCAATGGTGGTATCAACGCACTGAATTTGCCCGGTCAGGCCGGATGCAATTCGATCGAAGGCCAACAGGCGTATGACTTCAACCTGTGGATTACCCCGGCGGCACGGTTTGCCTGCGCATGGGATACCGGTGCGGCGGCCGCATTGCAGCAGCCGATCAAAAATACCAACGTCGTGTCGCGCGCAAGCTTCAACTTCGGGCAACACACGGTCTACGCCGAGGTCACTGGCTCACGCGCGGAATCTGCTAAATCTTTCTCGCCAAACCAGATTTCAAGCAGTACAACCACAACAAACCCGTTCTACAACCTTGTTTATCCGCGCAACGCCACGACCGCCGCGACCTATGACGCAGTGTTCAACGCGCTAGTCGCCGTATTTCCGTCAATTGAAGAGAATCGCGGTCTAGGTATCGCCTATCGCTGGCGCTGCACCGTTTGCGGTCGTCGCGAACTGACCACGACCTCCGATACCGCGCGCGTGCTGCTCGCCGCTGAAGGCGTGATCGGAACCTGGGATTACCGCGTTGGCGCGTCGCAGGCCTACAGTGAATCAACTTCCAAGGTTGGTGAGGGCTATTTCTTCAACGATCTGTTTGTTCCGGCACTCGCGTCTGGCGTGATCAACCCGTTCCTGCCAGCCGGTCAGGCGCAATCGCCAGCTGCGGTTGCTGCCTATCAGGCAGCCTCGGCCAAAGGCGTGAAACTGTACGGCGGTAAATTCAAGCTGAACCAGTTCGATGCGTCCGCATCTGGCTCGATTTACACTCTGCCCGCAGGCGACATCATGGCAGCGGTCGGCACCGATTTCCGTACTGAAAAGTGGAGCTTCCAGGGCGACGAGCGCGATCTGGCAAACCAGCGTGCAATATTTAATGTGCCATTTGACAACGGCAACGCGCTCACTGAGCGCAAGCGCGATATTCGTGCTGTTTACGCCGAAGTATTGGTCCCGCTCGCCAAGCGCCTGGAGCTTACGGTTGCCGGTCGCCGGGATAACTATTCCGGTTTTGGCAATACCACCAACCCAAAGATCTCTTTCCGCTATACGCCAGTTGATGAACTGCTGTTCCGTGGCTCCTACAATACCGGCTTCCGCGTACCAACCTTCAACCAACTATTCAACGGCGCATCCATTTCGCCAACGTCGGGCACGCAAATTGTTGATCCGGTCAGCTGCCCGAGCTTGCTTTCAAGCGCAACGGTGCCCGGTTGCGCGGCGATCCTGCCAAACACCGCCTTTGGTGGTGTATTGAACCTCGGCCCCGAAAAGTCAAAGCAGGAGTCGCTGGGCGTGGTGTTCGCGCCCATACCGCAATTCAGTGCCAATCTGGATTGGTGGAGCATTAAGCGTAAAGACACCATTCAGGCTTTAAGCATCGCACAGTTGCTCGCGAACTACTCTTTGTTCACCAACAGATTTATCCGCGATTCAACCGGCGCAATCACATTGATCGATCAAAGCTGGATCAATGCCGGTGAGACCATCACCGAAGGTATTGACGTTGGTGTGAAGTTGAATGGGAAGTGGGGTCCGGGCAATTTCCGCGCCTCGCTCGACGGTACCTACTTGATTGAGAAAGTATCAAAGCTGGTGACAACCGCACCATTTGGCCTCAGTGAAATCGGCCAATTCACGCGCTCCGGTGATTTGGGGCTGCGTTGGAAACATACTGCCTCATTCAGCTATTTGTATGGCCCATGGGTCGGAACGTTTTCCCAGTATTACCGCTCCGGTTATGTCGATGCAGTGTTGCCTGGTGTAGCCAACGGCAGCGTTGTGCCGCCAAACTTGCAAACTTCGGTCGATAACTACATCACATATAACGCAAGCGTGACTTACACTGGCATCAAGAACCTGAGCCTGACCGGTGGCATCAAGAATCTATTGAATACCGATCCACCGTTCACCGCTGCATACGACACCAATACCGGCGCCGGCAGCTCGTGGGAGCCACGTGTTGCTGATCCACGTGGTCGCTCGTTCACCTTGCTCGCAACCTATACGTTCAAATAGGCGAATACGCGAAGCGACGAACTTCGCGGCTGGCGTGGTTTAGCGAAATGGCCCCTGCAAAGGGGCCATTTCATTTCAATTGACGGTCTGTTCCTGGTGCTGAATGAATAGACGACACTTTGTAAAAATGCTTGCAGCAATCTCTGGTGTGGTGGCGGCTGGAGCAGAAGCACGCACGCCAGATTCGCAGCCCACCAGACAGGCTTCGCGCAGTTTGATCAAACCCGCCATGCTCAAGCCAGGCGACTTGGTCGGCTTGATCGCGCCGAGCGGTGTGATGGACGACGCGCTGATCGAAAAGGGCGTCAAGAACCTGGAGTCCTGGGGATTCAAGGTAAAAGTCGGCACTAACATCCGCGCCGCGCGCGGCGGCTATGCAGGCTCGGTCGCGCAACGCCTCGATGATCTGCACGGCATGTTTCACGACAAAGACGTAAAGGCCATTTGGGCTGCGCGTGGCGGCTCTGGCTGCAGCGCGCTATTGCCATCAATCCGCTACGACTTGATACGCGCCAATCCGAAAGTTCTCGTCGGCTATTCCGACATCACCGCGCTGCATCTCGCCATTTATCGGCGCGCCCGGCTGGTGACATTTCATGGACCGGTCGCGCCATCGACGCCGACTGACTATGCGGTCGCGCAAATGCAGGCAGTGCTGATGTCGCCAAGGCCGCAGACCGAAATCAATATGTCGATCGAGAACGAACGCAAGACTGCCGCGCAATCGGAGTTCAAATTGCGTACGTTCAAGCACGGCGTCGCCGAGGGTCCGTTGGTCGGTGGCAATTTGAGCGTGCTCAGTGCCTTGATCGGCACCCCGTATGCAGCGGAGATGGAAAAACATCTCGTCTTTCTGGAGGATGTTCGCGAGCCACCGTATCGCATCGACCGCATGCTCACCCAGCTACAGCAAAGTGTAAGCAATCGCGGTGAGCGTGACGGCCTAAAGCGCGCTGCGGGCATCATGCTGGGCGTCTTTTCGAGAAGCCGCGCCACCGACAGCGATGCCTCCCTGACGCTGGAAGAAGTGCTGGACGATCATTTCGCGACGCTACCCATTCCCGCCGTCAGTGGCTATTCGTTCGGGCATATTCCGCATCAGTTCACCATTCCGATGGGCATCAATGCACGGCTGGATACGCAAAGCCAGACGCTGACGTTGCTGGAGGCGGCGGTTCAGGAGTAGTCGGTCGCTGGAGAGCGCGCAGCAGCAAACCAAAATGGCTATGCGGCGCAATCGGAGGTGAACTGTGTTTCTTCCCCATCCCCTCGCGGGAGAATGGTCGAGTAAGAAGTGGTAACGGCGCGGGCTTTCGCAATTCCCGGCGGCCAACCCCTCATCCCAACCCTTCTCCCCAAGGAGAAGGGCTAAAACACGAAACACAAGCACTGGCGAGCCTCGCCAGCCATAAACGCCATGAGCACCGCGCCAGTGCTTGAGTTTTGTCTTCAAACAGCGCAACTGGCAAAACCCCAAATGTGCGAATAAGCCTCCAAAAATCCACCATCGATCGCGAATTTCGCTGAGATAGATGAGCAGCGCGAAAAACGCTGGACGGCAAGATCGACCATCGGACCAGATGCGCATTGTTCAAAGCGAGCATGGAGCCGGAACGTCTGGACGAAAACAGCTAAGCAACTAATGGCAACTTCGTACTCTGAGGCAATCGCT
>JANMZU010000353.1:0-3280 GCA_031383585.1 Betaproteobacteria bacterium | reverse complement strand
CCGTCGCGCCGGCTATCGCGATTTCGATCCCCGCCAGGTCCAAAAGGGTCTGGAACACCGCCGTGGACTGCCATGGCAGTGCCGATCTCGTCTTGATCAAATCGAGCTGCGCCTGTCGTTCGCGGGCGAGGCTATCGCTCATCCACACAAAGGCTGGCACCCGGTAGCTCCACTTGCTGCGCCGTAGCGGGCCGCCGGCAGGACAGGCCGGATCGTAAACATCTACGCCATGATCAGAGATATATACGAGCAGGCTTCGCTTACCCTCGCGTTCCAGGGTCTGGATCAGCCTTTCCAGCATATGATCGGTGTACAGGATGCTGTTGTCGTAGGCGTTGTTGGTCTCCACGCCTCTGACGACCGTGCCCTCCGTCTTCGACGAGGGCTTGAAGAGATCGAACTCCGGTGGATAGCGAAAGGCAAAGTTGAAATGGCTGCCCATGGTGTGCACCACCGCCATCGCTGGGCCAGGTGCGCGCAGAAACTCCTCCAGCGGCTGGACCAGCACTTCATCGTAGCTCCCCGCATGCGAAAAGGCGGTTGGATTGAGGAAGCGCACCCGATCTGCCTCCCGTGCATACAGCGCGACCGACGTGTCGTAAATGCCGCTCATGGATTGGTTAGATAGCCACGCAGTGCGGTAACCGGCTTCCTTGAACACGGTCATCAGCGATGGTTCCGGCTGTTGCGCGACACCGGTCGGCCCGACCAAGGGCCGCCTCGAGACGATCGCCGGCACAGCTAACCGCGTCGCCACACTGGTACTGACCATGTTGTCGAAGAAAACCAGATTGGGCCGCTGCTGCAGCCGGGGGTTGGTCGTGCGAGCGTAGCCATTCAAGCTCCAACGGTCGGCCCGGGACGACTCGCCCAACACCAGCACGACCGCGTCCAACGGCAATTCTCTCGAGCGCGCGCTGAACCGGAAGCCAGCAGATTGGCTACGCAATTCGGTGACGCGCGTCGCGTCAGCGTGGTAGCGCCAGACCGCCAGCGGCATAGTCAGGGGATAAACGCTGCGCCACTTGTCCGACCAGAATGACAACTGCTCGTCCCTGAAGGGGTCGTGCGCGGGCGTGAACCAACTGGTATCTGGCTCCAGCGTCTCAAAAAATGCCCACATCGTTAGGGCCATGCCTGGCAATAGCGCCAGCACGGCCCAGCGTGACCAGTGGACCCAGCGGACCGGGTGACGTTGGCATAGCAGTAGCGCGGGAGACGAGATCGCTGCCACCAGCGCGAGCCCAGCCACCAGCAGTGTCCAGTAGGCAATGACGAATTCGCTTGCTTCGCGTTGCTCGGTTTCCAGCGCCATGCCAACGAACTGGGCCGACAGCGGTGAGCCGTAGTGTAGCCGCACGTAGAGTTCCACCGGCCACCACCACGCGAAAACGATCACGGCCGCGAGTACGGCCCTCCGGGCGCTGCCGAACAGCGCCATCCACCATGCGAAGAAGAGCACCCCAAACGCCGGCGTTTCCAGCCGCTGCATGGCGTCAGGGTGGCCGAGTGCGTCAGCACCCACGAGGTTGACGGCGGCGAGGGCTGCAAAGAAGAGCAACGTTGCCAGCCAGGCCCGGCCTTCTGCGGAAAAAACGCCGATCATTGGCACGGCACCGCCCGCTGCGCCGAGTTACCGCATGGCTTTTCCAGCGGGCCGGCCACATCGATCATGTCGGCCTAGCCTTTCGCGTCGAAGTGTGTGAGCGGCTTCATCGGGGGTGGCAGAGGAATTTCAAACGCTCTTTTTTACGAATCATGAATCTATACGATCGCGGGCAATTTCACTCTCGTGCCGTTATTGTCAACAAGTGCCAGCCGACGCGCCGACGCAAAGTGTCTGATTTGGGGATCGTGGAAATATAACATGAGCATTATTTTTTTCGCGATCTGCAATACCTGTATCGACCAGCGAGTTCTACCAGACGGCAAGGGACTCACGACTAATGGGAGAAATACGAAAATTTCGCGATCACAATACAAATACTTACTCGCTGGGTCCGCGTTTTTCGCACTGCTGTTGCCAGCGCCAGGCATCACCACACATTTGCTCAAGTCCTCTCCGATATTTCCAGCGCAGTAACTCGAACGCGAGGCTGGGATCAGCCCAGTACTGAGCAATGTCGCCGGGACGGCGGGGGCCTATCTTGTAAGGAATGACACAGCCGCTGGCTTGTTCGAAGGCCTTGACCACCTCCAGCACGGAATAGCCGCACCCGGTACCGAGATTCACGGTCAGCATGCCACCCTGTAGATTTAGGTAATTGAGTGCGGCGACGTGGCCTTCTGCCAGATCGGCGATATGGACGTAGTCGCGTCTTCCGGTGCCGTCCGGGGTGGCGTAATCATTACCCCAGATGTTGAGGCATTCGAGTCGGCCGATGGCCACCTGCGCGACAAACGGCATGAGATTGTTGGGGCTGCCCTGTGGGTCCTCGCCGATCAGGGCCGACTCATGTGCACCGACGGGGTTGAAATAGCGCAGTCTGGCGATACGCCAGTCAGGCTCCGCGCGGTGCAGATCGGCGAGGATGTCCTCAATAATCAGTTTGCTGCGTCCGTAGGGATTGGAGGCTGAGCGCGGAAAGTCTTCACGCAGCGGCACGCCATCCGGGTCACTGTAAACGGTGGCAGACGAAGAAAAAACGAAGGTCTTCAGGTTCGCCCGGCGCATGGCCGCCAGAAGTTGTAGCGTGCCGTGGATGTTGTTATCGTAATAATCGAGCGGCTTTGCGACAGACTCGCCTACCGCCTTGAGTCCAGCGAAATGCATCACTGCAGTAATCCGGTGTTGCGTAAAAACGCGCGCAAGCAATGCGACATCACGCACATCACCTTTAATGAATTCAGGGCGCTTTCCGCAGAGCTTGTCCAATCGGTCGACTACCTCGGCGCGGCTGTTGCAAAGGTTGTCAAAAATCACGATGTCGTGACCAGCTTCTGCGAGCGCCACACAGGTGTGTGAGCCAATATAGCCAGTACCGCCGGTGACCAAGATCATGGTGCTGAACGCCTATTCCTGTGACAGCATGAAGAGTTCTTCATTATTGACCGACAAACAGGCGAATCAACAGGTGCGCGCTCTCGAAATTGCAAGTTGCCATGACGTCTTTCATCGGCTGCCTAGTCTAGTGCCTCGTTCTGCTTGGCGCTCAACTTACTGTTGGCGCGAGTGATTTTGGCGGATGTCGGGAGCGCCTTCTTGTCCAGTTGAATGGTCTCGGGCAGGTTCGTTATCGGAATTTTGCGTTTGCACCGCCGTCATGAAATTTGACTGCTG
>JANMZU010000308.1:0-19653 GCA_031383585.1 Betaproteobacteria bacterium | reverse complement strand
GCCGGCGACGGTGCCGAAGCCGACGAGCAACGGCTCAACTATCGGACCAAGCTTCATCGGCACCAGCCAGTAAGCCAGCACTACGATCAAGCTCTGGTGCAGGATGTACCAGGGATACACCGCTTGCGTTGCCCAAGGCAGCCAGCGAAACGGATGGTTTAACGTCGCGTATGCCCAGCCCAGAATGGTGCATAGGGCCGTCCAAACATACAGATTGCGAAATATCCAGGCCAGAAGGTAGGCATGTGGAGGACTGTCTTCGTTCGCATACTCGCGGATGACCATATAAATGACAAATACGATCAGCGCAGTGGTGAGAGCTTGTCTACGCAAGCGTGACAACTCCTGCCATATCGTCTCATCAGAGCCCAGCCACCAGCCGTAAATGAATACAGTGAAGTACATGGCATGTGCGTACCAGTCGTTGGTGAGCGCATGGGTTTGTGGAAACTTCGACTGCAAGGTCGCCGTGTATAGCAGCAGAGGCACAGCAGGCCATACGATTAGCCGCCAGCCGCGCAAGTTCAAGAAAGTTAAACGCAGCTTCCGGCCCATTTTCGATGCCAGAGGCCTCTGTAGCGCGACCAGCACAGCCGTGTAGCACCACAGATACGCTAGATACCAGAGGTGATTCCAGGTGAATCCGTATTCCCATCCGTCGAATGCCTTGGCTGGCCAAGGGTGGCCACCGTAGTAACGACCGACAAATTGCAGGAATCCCGGTTCCACCAAGCCGTTGGCGACACCCTGGCAATACGGCTGGACCGGAACGATAACCGCCATGCCGAACAGCAACGGTAGCATCAACCGCCAGGTTCGCTGGCGGAGAAAACCAACCGCCCCTCCGTCTTCGGCAATTTTTCGCATCAGGAACGCAGTGGAAACGCCGGATATCAGGAAGATCAGGTCCATGCGCCAGCGATTGACGAAGAGCATGGGAAATTGTAGCGCCTCCGAAAGATAGCTGCTCTTGATATGCCAGCCCCATTCAAAGACATACAACATGGCGAGGTGGTAGAGAATTAGCAGGCTGAACGCCAGGGCGCGCAAGGCGTCTATGTCGTGACGACGATTCATTGAAGGACTCGTGAAGTTGTTGATTGGAAAGGAAGCGTCGGCAGATTAGCCACAGCAAGGTGGGACCGCCAGCCGAATGTGATGATTTGAGGTCGGTTGGGGACTAAACGTGGACAGCAGTGACGATTTGCTGTGGTTTTGCCGGGCGACACGGGTAGAATCCGCGCATGAACCCGGACTTGTTACCCGCGCCAGTCGCGGCGACCAATGACCCGCAAGACTGGCTCACCCGCTATCGCCCGTGGCAACATATCGTGGAGCCGGGCTTCTGGATCGTCTTGTTCTGTGCGCAGGCGACGATCAACAGCATCGTGGTGCTGATAGATATAGATCGTGTGCACCTCGATTTTGCCGTTTGGGAGCCGGTAGTCTGGGAGTGGACCAACCATCTGGTGCTGCTGGCGATGATTCCGGCGGTCATTGCCTTTGAACGCATACTGCCACTGCAATTAGGTACATGGCGGCAAAATCTGCGATGGCATATCCTCGCGACGGTGCCCTATTGCATCGTTCATGTGGTTGCGATCGTTGCCTTGAGAAAAGTGTCATACATCGCAATGGGCAGCGAATACATTTTCGGAAATTGGCCACGTGAGTTGATCTACGAATACCTGAAAGATTTTCGCAGCTACGCTACGATCCTGATTACTGTTGCCTTCTACCGTCTATTGTTGCTGCGTTTGCAGGGGGAAGCGCGCCTGCTCGATGCGCCGGACGCTGGCTTGCCAGTCGAAGCCATTGAACACCCTGAACGCTTCCTGGTGCGAAAGCTCGGCAAAGACTTCCTGTTGCCGGCGGCCGAGGTTGAGTGGCTGCAAGCTTGGGGCAACTATGTGAATTTGCGGGTACGCGCCAGGGACTATCCGCTGCGGTCGACGATGGCTGCCATTGAAACGCGCCTTGATCCGAGGCGATTTGTTCGGGTTCATCGCAGCTATATCGTCAATCTGGATTGCGTATTGGAAATCGAACCACTCGAATCCGGTGATGCGCGCGCGAAAATGCGCGACGGCAGTCACGTGCCGGTCAGCAGGCGCTACCGGGAAGAGCTGCGCAAACGCGCGAGTTAACCGGCAGAAACCCGGCCTGCACGCGGCATAATGATCAATGTGCGAATTTTCATCTGCAAGAAAGCATGCGAATAGACATAGGTAGCTTCCTGATCGCGAAAAAAACTTGGGCGAATGCGGTCGCAGCGTTGCTCGTAACCGCGATTTGCCAGGTGAGTGTTTCCGCGCAGACGCCACGTTTGAGAATGGGTACTCCACAGGTATTGTCCCCGTTGGGCAGTCCACTGCAGGTCAGAATTGTCATCGACCATTCGGGTGTTGAAGACTCACTGCCATCGTCACGTTTTTCGCTGGGCGCGCGCCCGCCAAACGCCGTAGTGAACTTCATTGAACGCGCAGAAGTATCCGTGGAAAGCGTAGGCGATCACGCCGAGTTGGTCATTCGAACGCGCGATGCGATTGAAGAGCCGGCAGTCGGAATCGTCATACGTGAGCAACTGCCCAATGGCGTGCGTAGTCGCGAGTTCTTTCTGCTTCTGGACCCGCCCTCGCTAGCCATTTCGCCCTCGACCGACCGACGTTCCGGCGGACCTGCAGTCCCGTTGCCGGTAACAGCCGCCGCAGTACCGCTGTCAGTTGATGCAAAACCCTCAAGCTTGCCGAAAGCAGACACGAGAAAATCAACGCTTACGAGCAAGCCGGCGCCCCCCGCTGCCGCAGCTTCACTGAGCACCGCGACTTACGCCGGTCTCCCAACTCCAGCGCCACTCAGTTTCAAGGCGCCTGCTTACACATCGGGCGGACCGCGCCTGAGGCTTTCTGCCGGAGGTGACTTTTCGTCCAGACCAGCAACGACTGAGGTGGAACGAGACAATCTCCGTGCACGGCAGTTCACGCTTGAAATGGACGACCTGACGTCCGTGCTCCTTGAACGCGAGAACCGAATCTTGCTGTTGGAGAGAGAACTTGCCGGCCTCGCCTCGCGGATCAGCGTCGCAGAGCGCGTCATAAACGGCTCAAAAACACTTGCTGAAGTGCGAAATACTACAAGCCAAGTGCCAGCGCCTGCGTCAGCCTTGCCTCGGTCGGCGTCACTGACCAATGCGGTAAAGGGTGATGAAGAGCCGGTTTTACGACCACAAAGTTCTTGGTACTTGATTGCGTGGCTTTTGGTAGTTACAGCGCTCACATTGGTGGCAATAGCAGTTTGGCGTTTACGGACTAAATCCGGCCCGACTTCAATTTCGATGCGACCGGATGACAGTCGCGACGCCAAATTTACCGCTGCTGTGCTTTCGCAAGACGTAACCCGCGATTTTGCCATGGTCGACCGCGCACTGGCTGCGAGCGTGGCACTACCGGTTGAACCTCAACCCTCGAATCAAATGCCAACTGCATCGATTGCCTCGCCAGCTGAAACAAAGGATTTTTCACCTCCTGAAATACACTTCGAGTTGCCGGAACTTGACGAAGTCGGGGCAGAAGCGAATCCCAATCCACTGTCTGCCGATGTGCTGTTGCCGACGCTCGCACAGAGTGCGAGACAACTGCCTCTGGACAGCCCAGCCATGCGGAAAATACATTACTTGCAATCCCAGTACCCCGACATCTCCCGTCTCGCGCCGCGCGTGGACCTGCCACAGCGGCTGTTGCAGCAGGCGGCGACAGTCTATGAACAAAGAGAATGTGAATTCGCCCAGCGCTTGCTGGCATACGCGACGTACAGCAGCCCCCATGTAGAAGTCTATTGGCTTGCATTGCTGGAAATTCTATATCGAGAAAAACTCTCCCACGACTATTTGATCAATGCCGATCTGTTTCATGAGATTCATGCGGAATCGATTCATTGGAACGAAGTCGCCAGGATGGGGTATCTCTTGAATCCGTCCGAGACACTGTTTGCAGGTGCCTCCAGCTGGTCGCACGATCCGCCAGTGCTGGGCAGCTGGTTGCCAACAAATAATGACGGTTCGCCGCCGTCGGCCAGAACGGGTTCGTTCGAGTTCACTAAATAGGACCGGCTGGCAAATGACTTAGGCCTGCAAAACGCTGGGTACTCTATCCGTGTCGGCGCTGGTCAATCGGCCTGCTTATCCAGCTCATAGCGGTCGCGTCCGCCCTGCTTGGCGCGATAGAGAGCATCATCCGCACGCTTGATGAGGTGGTCCAGCTCGTCTGTGGGTCCGGACACTTCTACGGCCCCCATACTGAATGTCAATGACTGCGCCGGGGCCAGACCGGGCACTTCGATAAGCTGTACTGCCTCACGAAGTCGAGCGAACACGAGCGGAACCTGATGGAGATCCGAGCCCGGCATGATCAGTAGAAATTCTTCGCCGCCATAGCGGCCAAGTCGGTCGTTGCTGCGCAATTGTTGGGCGCATATTTCGGCGAACGCCGATAAAACTGCGTCACCTACCGCGTGCCCGCACGCGTCGTTAATGACTTTAAAGTGGTCGATATCGAGGATCGCCAGGCACATTCGCAGGTCTTCCGCGCGGCTTGCGCGGAGTTGCACACGGGCATATTCCAAGATACTTCGTCGATTCGGGAGCCCGGTTAAATCATCGCGCATAGCAAGATTGGCAAAGCGGCGGTTCTGACGCCCCTGGCGAAAAAGAAACAAACCCAAGCCACCGATCAAGAATAGAAGCAACACAACTGCCAATACGAGGGCTACGCGTCGCGCCTCTGAAGCACGCTCTTTGGCACGTAGAAGTTCATTCTCAGCCTCCTTTTGCTTGACCTCAAATCGGGTCTGGGCCTCGGCTGCGTCTTTCTCACGCGCCTCACTGAACATCGCTTGTTCAGCTTCACGCAATTCAACCTGGAGGCGAAATGCCTTTTCGAATTCGCCGAGCAATGAATAAACTTCCGCTGCCGTCGCCAGGTAATTCGCCTCCGTCAACGTCGATTGAATGCGTTTGCGCACCACCTCGGCCTCGCGCAGTGCGGCGAGGCTTTCGCGTCTGCGCTGAAGATGCGCAAGGTTAGTCGCGCGCGCGCGTTGTACGTTGAAAACCATGGACGTTTTACCTGCGTTGGTCAGCACCGGAAGCGCTTTGTCGCCAAACTCCAGCGCCTCCAGCCACTTTCCCGCGCTCGCTGCAAATAGGCCTAGCCGGTAATTTCCAAAAGCTTCGCCAATAGGGTCCTTTAGCTCTCGCGACAGTGCCATACTTCGTTGCAGGTACTCGGTCGCATTCGGCCAATCCTTCAGCCGCTGGTAAACGGCAGCAATATTAAAATAGATTGTTGACAGATCATGTCGACTGTCTCGTCTCGCACCAGGCTCGATGCCACGCTGGTGAAATGACAGTGCTTTCAACAAATCTTCAGTGCTGGCGCGACTATGGGAATAGGTACGCCCGATTTCAGAAAGCGTGGCGCGCGCGCTTTGCTCGTCGCCGATTTCCTGATAGCGTTGGTGGGCTTTGAAAAGTAGGTCCAGCGCGTCGGTGTTGCGGCCGAGCTGGCTATAAATGTAAGCCTTTGAAACCTGCACGCCAATAGCCGTGCGCTCCAGTTTAGCGTTTTCAGCAACGGCCAACGATTGGTCGAATAGCAGCAAGGAATCAACGTATTTTCCTTCTTCGGCGACAGCTGTCGCTTTGGCAGTGAGAAACTCGCACTCGGCTTGCCTGTCTTGTTGTTCCTGCGCAAGCGCCAAACCTTGCATCGCCAACACTGACAACTCCGTCGTGTCGTCAAGTTCCACGATTGCCATTACTTTGAGTCGCAAGGCTTTTAGTTGCAGCGCCTTGTCACCTTCTTTTAATCCCCGTTGCCACCAAGTTGCACTCTCTTGAATCGCAGCGAGGGGATCGTCCGCAGACTTGCGCTCAAGTAAAGTAGTTTCCAGGTCCCGCGCACTGAGCGCGGCAAGCGATGACAGCGGATAGAGCGAAAAACTCGCCCAAATCGTCAACGCACCGATCAAACGGCAAAGCAATGACAGTGTTGATCGAACAGACCACAGGCGAAGGTCGGGGTGTCCGCCAGGGGCGATATGCTTGGCCACGTTACATCCAGCCAAGAGCGGAAGACCCGCGCAGCATTACCGCAGCTGCGGGAAGGGGGCGGGCGAAATAATAACCCTGTGCCTCCTGGCAACCGCACGACGCGAGAAAATCAAGTTGTTCTCGCGTTTCGACACCTTCGGCGATCACCCGCAACTGAAGATTGTGGGCAAGATTTACGATCGCTTGCACGATGGCCGCGTCTTCAGGGTCGGTGCTGATATCGCGCACGAAGGTGTGGTCTATTTTGAGATTATCTACGTGGAACCGTTTCAGATAGGCGAGGCTGGAAAACCCGGTACCAAAGTCATCGATCGAAAGTTTCACACCGAGCCGCTTCAATTGCGCGAAGAGATTCATGGTCTCTTCGGTGTTGGCCATCAAAATACTCTCGGTTATTTCCAACTCAAGCTGCGCAGGCTTGAGGCCGAACTCCTCAAGCGCCTGCTGTACCCGCTGGGGCAGCTTATCATCAAAAAACTGCCGCGCCGACAGATTCACCGCCACTGCCTCCACTGCAAAATCAGCCTCCCGCCAACGCTTCATCTGTCTGCAGGCCTCGCGGATGACCCATTCACCAATTGGGATAATGAGGCCGCTCTCCTCTGCTATCGGGATGAACATGGCTGGCCCGATCAGCCCTTCGACCGGATGATTCCAGCGTAACAGGGCTTCGTAGCCGACAACACGGGCAGTTTTGAATTCTATCCGCGGCTGATAATAGAGTTCGAGCTGTTGTTGACCGATAGCTTGATGCAAATCGTTTTCGAGTCGCAGGCGAGCCTGCAATACCGCACTCATTGTCTTTGTATAGAACTGCACATTCTGTCGACCGTTGGCTTTCGCGTGGTACATCGCTGCATCAGCAAAACCCAGCAGTTTCACTGGATCATCACTGTCGTCAGGAAATATGCTGACGCCAATTGAAGGCGTGACCCGCAGTTCGCGCCCACCCAAGACGTAAGGCTCGCTGATTTTCGCCACCAAATTGGCGGCAATTGGCGCAATGTCAGCCCCAGCCTGGGCATGTGGAAGCACGATCACGAACTCGTCGCCTCCGACCCGTGAAACGGTGTCGCTCTCGCGGACCAAACTAGTCAATCGTTTGCCCATTTCACGCAGCAGCTCGTCGCCGACGGCATGCCCGAAAGAATCGTTTACGTTCTTGAATCTGTCGAGGTCGATAAACATAACGGCAACCTGCCAACCCTCCCGCCGTGCCTGTGAGATCGATTGTGCGAGTCGATCATGCAGCAATCGGCGATTGGGAAGCCCGGTGAGTACGTCGTGTAGCGAGAGGTGACGGGCGCGTTCCTCGGCCCTTAGCCGCTCATCAACCTCTTCCTTAAGCTGAATGACCGCGCGAGCAAGCTCGTCGGTCCGCGCTAGCACGCGCTGTTCGAGCTCCTCGTTTAGCTGCCGCAAATGCTCTACCGCGTTGCGCCGCTCTGTAACGTCCTCAATGATCCAGATGGTGCCGCCGGTCATTGGGTTGGTCAAATCCACAGGCCGGGCTTGAATTCGACACCAGAACAGGGTGCCATCACGACGCTTCATGCGCCGCTCAAGCTCTACCGATGCACCACGCGACAGTTCTGGTCCAACGACACCGCCGACTTCGGCGTATTCTTCCGGCGAACCCCAGACAACCATCCCTGACTGCCCGACAAGACCGCCTATTGGCCAGGCGAACAGCGCCTCGAAAGCCCGATTTGCGTGCTGTATTTTGCGATCCTTGGTAAAGACGATGCCGACCGACGCATTGTTGAGAATTGCCTCGTACTTAAGCAAGTTCTCCAAATCGGCGACATCCACCACAGCCGGTGGTGACAGCGGCAACGCAGACTGCCCATCAGTCGGAGGGAAAGAGATCATGCAGAGCCAATTGTACGTTCAGGCAGCCGTTAGCGCATGCAAAAACTTCCTTAAGCACTTCCGAAAGCGTGTCGCAACCAACAAGCGCAATGGCCGCTCGGCGCTTCTGCTCCTAATGTGCGCACGCTACATTTGTTTGAATAGGTGCGTAAAGTTGCGACTGACGGTAAGTATCTCGTTTCGGCCCTTTAGCTTGAGGTCAGCCTGATCACGCAACCCGCGAAGCACACCAGCGATGGCTCGCGTATTTACGATGGTTGCGCGGTGAATCTGCCAAAACTGCTTGGGATCAAGCTCCTCAAGCAATTCCTTGATCGGCTTTCGAATCAAGACCTCGGAGTCTTCCAATGCGACCCGCGTGTATTTTTCATCAGACTGGAAGTAAACCACCTCTTCTATCGGGATAAGCCGAACGGTTTGGCCGACGCTGGCCTTTATCCAGCGTAAATGCTGATCAGCAGATTGCCCCATTCGATTGCTTAGTTGCCGCAGCACGCTCGCGAGGTCCGACTCCGCGTCTCCAGAACTATCCGGGGGGTTGCTGTTGCCCTCCAGCCGCTCCTTAAGGCGTGTCACAGTTTCCATCAACCGTACTTCGTTGAAAGGTTTCAACACGTAGTCAATTGCGCCGCGCTCAAACGCTTCAACCGCGTACTCGTCATATGCAGTGACAAATATGATGTGCGCACGTTTGCTGCGTCCGCGGCCGATAAGTCGTGCCGTTTCAAGTCCGGTCATGACCGGCATATGGATGTCGAGAAAAACTACGTCCGGTTCATGCTCTTCAAAAAGTGACAGGGCTTCAGCGCCATTAACCGCCTCTGCCGCAAGCGAGAGTTCAGGCCACAGCTTACGCAAGCGCAACTTCAGCTGTTCGCGCAACAAGGGTTCATCGTCGGCTATCAATGCAGTGTGCATTTCATCGTCCATGCATGTCATGTCTGATTCGAATTCGCGCGACCACGCCACGTGGCATATTTTCTTCCAAAACAAGTTTGGCGGTTTTCCCAAACAGAGTCTGCAGACGGTCACGAATGTTTTGCAGGCCAATCCCCACCCCCGCGGACGGCGAGAGGCCTTGTCCGCTATCGGTCACGCTAATGTCCAGCATTTCGTCGTACACAACAGCACGCACCTGGATTTCTCCTCCTTGTTGCATTGGAACTATGCCGTGTTTAATCGCGTTCTCGACAAGCGTCAGCAACATCATCGGTGGAAATCTCGCGGTGCGCAATTGCGACGGTACGTCGATCAGAAATTTTAGACGGGCACCCATTCGCGTCTGCTGAATTTGTAGGTATGCGGTGGCCATATCAACTTCGCGGCCAAGTGTCGTATGGCCTTCGCGCATTTCCGGTAGAGCGGCGCGCAGATACGTGATCAGGCTATCAAGTGTCTTGGCAGCAAGTGGTGGATTGGCCTCAACCAGGTGTTGAACGTTGGCGAGGGTGTTGAACAGAAAGTGCGGTTCGATCTGCGCCTGCATTAGCTTTAGCCGCGCTTCGAGAACCTGCTTTTCCAGCTCATGTTTCTCCGCATCCGCCATTGAAGCGTCGGCAGCGGCGCGCGCGGCCTGCTCGCGATATACCAGCAGGGTCGCGGCCACAACCCCGAGCGACACCCCAACCGCGATGAATATCACCATACCCCAGAACATCGCGTCGTTGGTCACCATCTGGTCCAGCGAGCGCCCGATCACCAATCCGGAGACGACTGTTCCGAGCATTGCCCCGGAAACAAGGGTTACAAACTGAATCTGCAACAAGGTAAATCGCTTGGCGAAGACTTGTGCGTGAACCAAGTTGCCGATGATGAATGCAATCAGCATTACGACGCCGACAATAAAGAGCCGGAGCCAAAGATACGAAAAGGACACATCGTGCATGAAGTAAGGCTTGACGATCGCCGTCGCCACGGTCGTCAGCACCATGACCAGCAGGATCCGCAACCACGTGAACTTACCGAGAAATTTCAGAGTTTTATCCATTTGTCCATCCTATCCCCTCAACAATGTATGTGTGAGTTAACTGCGATGGAGTGCGGAAATTCGGTGCTGGGAGACGTTCGACACGGGAACTGCCGATGCGGGTGCGCGGTTGAATGCGATTCTCGTGTGTTTTGCCGTCGTGCAAACTCCACTAGAAATATGCACAAAATAAAAAACTCAAGTACTGGTGCGGCTGTTGGCGAGAAAACCGCTCAAAAGGCAATGCCAATAAGGCATTTCGTTCTACACAGCTGCCACAGTCGGCGCGGGTTCTTTTTGCAGTAGCGTCACCAATTGGGCAATTTTTGTCCGCATCTGCCGACGATCAACAATCATGTCGATCGCCCCCTTCTCAAGCAGGAATTCGGCGCGCTGGAAGCCGTCAGGCAAGGTTTCGCGGACGGTCTGTTCGATCACGCGTGGACCGGCAAAGCCAATGAGCGCACCGGGTTCACCGATTACGACGTCTCCCAGCATGGCGAAGCTCGCAGAGACACCACCCATTGTCGGATCGGTCAATACAGATATAAATGGCAAGCGAGACTTTGAAAGCTGGTGCAGGCAGGATGTCGTCTTGGCCATTTGCATCAGGGACAGCAGTCCCTCCTGCATTCGCGCACCGCCAGACGCAGTGAAGCACACAAATGGCAGCTTCTCGTCTGCGCAAGCTTCCACGGCGCGCGCAAATCGCTCGCCGACGACAGAACCCATCGAGCCGCCGAGGAAATTGAATTCGAATGCGGCAGCGATGAGCGGTATGCTGTGTACATTGCCCTGTATCACGACCAGCGCGTCGGTCTCGCCTGTCGACTTTTCAGCATCCTCCAGCCGATCCACGTATTTCTTGCTGTCCCTGAATTTCAGACTATCGATCGGCACGACCTCGCTGCCTATTTCAGCACGGCCCTCCGGGTCGAAAAACATATCGAGCCGCGTTCTGGCCGAAATGCGATTGTGGTAATTGCACTTCGGACAAACGTGCTGATTATTTTCCAGATCGGTGAAATACAGCGTCGCCTGACAAGATGGGCATTTACTCCACAAGCCCTCCGGCACCGCCTTCTTGGGCGCGGTGTTATTGGACTTGATCTTGGGCGGCAGTAGTTTCCGGAACCAGCTCATGAATCCATCGTCACGCGAATATCCGCGAGAAGTGCACGCACGCGTTCAACGCCAGCCTCAGGGTTCGATGCTTCCAGCTCCTGAATTAGCCGCGAACCAATGACCACCGCGTCGGCAAATTGGGAAATACGCTTGGCGGTTTCGCCATCGCGAATACCGAATCCGACGCCGACCGGCAATGACGTCTGCGATTTTATCTTGGCGATCATCAATTCCACTTCACTGGTATCGATGCTGGCAGCGCCGGTAACGCCCTTAAGTGAAACGTAATAAATGTATCCGCGCGCAGCATCTGAGACCAGCTTGATGCGCTGCGTTGAGGATGTTGGCGAGAGCAGGTAAATGAGATCGATGCCGGATGCCTCCATGGTTTCTGCCAGCGTCTGGCTCTCTTCCGGTGGATAGTCCACGATCAGCACGCCGTCCACACCCGCCGTAGACGCTGCTTCTGCGAAAGCCTTCAAGCCCATGCGTTCGACCGGATTTGCATAGCCCATCAACACGACCGGCGTCAGTTTATTTTTTGTGCGGAACTCACTCACGTACCCCAGCACATCCTTCAGACCAACACCGAACTTGAGCGCCCGCTCTGAGGACCGCTGTATGACTGGCCCATCAGCCATCGGATCCGAAAACGGGACGCCTAGTTCGATAATGTCCACCCCAGCATCTACCATCGCGTGCATCAGCGGCACCGTGATTGACGGCGAAGGGTCGCCGGCAGTGACAAAAGGGATGAGAGCTGTTCGCTTCTCGCGCGCCAGGCGCGCGAATGTCGCAGCAATTCTGGATGCGCGGGGCGGCATTATTGCGTGGTACCAGTGACTGCTTGTGAGCTTTCTGCCACGGTGGCCATATCCTTGTCTCCCCTGCCGGATAAATTGACCAGCAAGACATTGTCCTTTGCCATTGTCGGAGCCATCTTGATCGCCTGTGCCACGGCATGGCTTGATTCCAACGCCGGAATAATTCCCTCGGTACGACAAAGTCGATGGAATGCAGCCAAGGCTTCATCGTCGTTGATCGCGATGTACTCCGCGCGCTTACTGTCCTTCAACCACGCATGCTCGGGGCCAACGCCGGGGTAATCCAAGCCAGCTGACACCGAATGTGTGTCAGAAATCTGTCCGTTGGCATCCTGAATCAGGTAGGTTCGATTGCCGTGCAAAATTCCGGGAGTTCCTGCCGACAATGACGCGGCGTGCCGCCCGGTAGCGATGCCATCTCCACCAGCCTCGACACCGATGAGTCGCACGTTCTTGTGCGGGATGTAATCGTAGAAAATTCCCATGGCATTGGATCCGCCACCGACGCATGCGAGCACGGCATCTGGCTGCCTGCCTATCATTTCAGGCATCTGCGTCAGGCATTCTTTGCCAACGACTGAGTTGAAGTCACGAACCATCATCGGGTACGGGTGCGGCCCCGCCACGGTACCGATGATATAAAAAGTGCTTTCAACATTGGTAACCCAATCGCGCATTGCTTCATTCAGCGCGTCTTTGAGTGTACGCGAACCGCTTTCGACGGGAACGACCGTCGCACCAAGCAATTTCATGCGATAGACGTTCTGTGCCTGCCGCCGGATATCTTCACTTCCCATGTATACGACGCATTCCATGCCATAGCGGGCGGCAACGGTCGCAGTTGCTACACCGTGCTGACCGGCGCCGGTTTCTGCGATCACCCGGCGCTTTCCCATGCGCCGCGCGAGCATCGCCTGGCCCACGGTGTTGTTCACCTTGTGCGCGCCAGTGTGATTAAGGTCCTCGCGCTTGAGGTAAATCTGGGCCCCTCCCAGCTCATCGGAAAGTCGTCGTGCGTGATAGATTGGGCTTGGCCGCCCAACATAATGCTCAAGCTCGTATTGAATCTCGGAGGCGAAAGCAGGATCGGCCAGCGCCTTTTCATATTCCACTTTGAGTTCGTGCAGGGCCGCCTGTAGCGTCTCAGCAATGAATATCCCACCGTAAGGACCGAAGTGGCCGGTGGCATCGGGCAAATTGTAAACTTCAGGCTGCGTCTGCATTGCGTACTTCCTCGATAAATTGCCAGATTCTGGCGTGATCTTTGGTTCCCTTGGGACCATTATGCATTTCAACACCGCTCGACACGTCAACTGCCCACGGTCGGATCATTCGAATCGCCCCCGAGACGTTGGCTGAGTGAAGCCCGCCTGACAGCACGATTTGCCGCCGCAATTGTTCAGGAATCACTCGCCAGTCGAAACACTCGCCACTACCGCCATACAGGCCATGGGCTAACGCATCAAGCAACAATGCCTTTGCCCCTTTGTAGCGTCTCGCCCATTCTAGCAAATCATCTGCGGTCATCCCGTGCCCCACGCGCAGCGCCTTCATGTATGGCAACCCGAATCGCCCACAGTAGGATGGGTCCTCATCTCCATGAAACTGCAAAATTGAGGGCCGTAATCGCACGATAACCTCATCCACTTCGTCTGCCGGTGCATTGACAAACAATGCTACCGTGGAGATGAATGGCGGCAACGCTGAAGTAATCGCGAATGCGTCGTCGATTGTGACCGCTCGTGGACTGGGCGCATAAAAAATCAGACCTATTGCGTCGGCGCCTGCAGATGTTGCCGCTAACGCGTCGGTAACGGATCCAATGCCGCAGATTTTGATTCTGGTACGTGGCATCAGTGGCTCAAATGTCAAAAGGGTGGCGTATCCGCGCAGGGGGCAGATTGAATTCTGGCGGGTAATCCACGCGACAGAGATACAGACCGTCCGGCGCAAATGTTGGGGCGGCGTGCGAGCGATCACCTGCCGCGAGCACTCGTCTGAATTCCGCGAGGCTGCGGCGGCCTGCTCCGACGTACACCAGCTCACCGACGATATTCCGCACCATGTGATGCAAAAATGCATTGGCACGGAACGCAAAAACCATCAGTCCTTTGGCCTCTCCCGCAAGGACATTGGTTGTCCGCGAATCGACACTTGCCTCGTGTATCAATTTAACCGGAGACTTTGCCTGACACTGGACAGAACGAAAAGAAGAAAAATCATGTTCGCCAACAAGCAGCTGCGCGGCTTCCCGCATTTTGTCGATATCGAGGGAGCCATGAAACCAACCCACGAGACCATTGAAGGCGGCACTTTCTACTGCGTCGTTCAACAATAGGTATCGGTAGGAGCGCGCATAGGCTGAGAAACGCGCATGAAAATTGGGTGATACAGGCCTCGCCCAAACAACGCGAATATCACCCGGAAGATTGCTGTTTGTTCCGCGCACCCACGAAACATCTTCGCGCTCGACTTCACTATCCAAATGTACGACTTGCGCCATCGCATGTACGCCTGCATCTGTACGCCCAGCACACGTTGTCGTGACCTTTTCGCCGACAAATTTCTCAAGCGCCCGATCCAGCTGGTCCTGTACTGCACAGCCGACCAATTGGGTCTGCCATCCGCAGTACCGGGTACCACGATATTCAAGGCCGAGTGCCATCCGCATACGTCACCACCAAAAAACAAAGGGCGCGTCACCGCGCCCTAAATCCAAAACATCGAAATTTCTAAATGTTTGCGAGAAGCTTCTTAGCCTCAGCCTGTTGCCCGGCATTACCTTCACGCATCACCTCGGTCAGGATCTCCTTAGCTCCGTCGCTATCGCCTATTTCCACATAGGCCTTGGCTAGTTCCAATTTGGTTGCTGCCGCACCGCTATCAGTACCGCCAGCATCTGCCGGCCCATCCAGATCGAGACTCAGGTCGCCAAAAGATGCAGACTTTGCAGGGCTGACAATCGTCTTGCTGTACTGATCCTGTGTCGTGCTAGCCGCTTTGACTGGATCGGCCTGCGATGGTTCATCCAGGGACAGCGCCGAAAGATCGAAGTCAAAAGACGAATCTTCAACAGCAGCCTTTGCAGCGGGCTCTGCCGCAGGTGCAGATTGTGACGAAGGCATGTCTAGTGCCAGGTCAAAATCCAGTCCAGAACTGACGTCGGGCTGCACACCGATATCTGCATGCGACGCGGGGGCTGATGAAATACCGAGATCGAGGTCAAAATCGGAACCGCCGGCAGACGCTGGCTGATCACTGTTCGGCGCAAAAATATCGATCGCCGGAGACGTTGACGACGTCGTATCCGAGAAACCAAGATCGAAGTCCAGATCCGGAGGCGATGCGGATTCAGCACTGCTTTCGGCAGCTACAGCCATCGCTCCACCACCTGCAGCGAATGCACCTGTGTTAGCGTATGCAGTTCCGCTACCGCTATAAAGCGAATTCTGCGGATCTATTGCGGCCCCCATTGCAGCGGCCTTGGCCCAATTTGGACTGCCCTCCCCGACGCTGTCTTTGAACTCACGGGCCACTGTCTCGAACGCCTGTGCACTCTTTCGATTGTGATAAATCTCAAGGAGTTTGAGCGTAATTTCGTGCCGGCTCTTGTCACGACCGAGAGCCTCTTTGAGAATTTCTTCAGCCTGAGCGTCGCGCCCATAAGCGATATAAACATCGGCTTCCGCAAGCGGATCCACCTCATCCGTATCGATGCTGCCTGGACCGGTTTTGTCGAAGTCGGTCAGGAATGAACTGTTGCCTGTGTCGACCAGCCCGCGGCCTTTATTTCCCGTAACGGTATTTGGTTTTAAGTCACTCGGCATGATCGACGAAGTCTTGCTCATGCTGGTGCTGTTAGACGAGCTTTTTTTCTTCTTACGACGGAACGCGAAGCCCAACAAACCACCTATGCCCACCAACGCAGCAGTGCCAACGCCAATATATACGCCGTACTCTTCAAAGAAATCAGGCGCGGGCGGTGGCGGTGGTGGTGCTGCCTTTTTCGGTGCTGCCGGTTTGGCATCTGCTGGCTTTACGGCCACAACAGCATCAGGCTTGGCTGCTGGCGGCGCAACCTCGCCCGGTTTGGTATCTACTTTAGGCGGTAACTTCGCGGCATCAGGTGCCGCAACGACTGGCGGCGGCGTCACTTGCGCAACCTTAAGGTCAACTACAGGTGCAGGCGTTGGCTGCGGTGGCGCTTTGGCATCGACCTTTGGTTGGGCCTTTTCTTCAGGCTTTGCAGCGACCTTGGTGTCCACTGGCGCCGGTGCGGCGAGCCCCTTGACCTCAGCCAGCTTGCGCATGGTGGCGATCTGTTTTTCCAAATCAGCAACGCGGGAATTTGCCTCCTTGAGAGCATTCTCCCGGGCTATTTTTTCTTCCTTGAGTGCGTTGATTTGATCCTGCGCACCGCCTGAAGCGCCTGCGCTTCCGACCTTGCCAGGGGTACCATCGGTCTTGGCGATTTTGAGTTGATCTTTGGCAGCCACAGCGGGCGAGGGAGTATCCGGTTTGGCGACCGTTATCTTGCCGGTTGCCTCATTCGTTGCCGCTTTCGGCTGAACACTCGTCACCGACCCTGCGACCTGTTCACGGTAAGCGTTCCAGTTGGCTACCTGCACCTTGATCTCACTGCGAGCCGCAGTCTCAGACACGTTAGCAACTTCACTAGCCGACGGCACACGCAAAATTTGCCCGGTACGCAAGCGATTCATATTGCTGTCGATGAACGCCGCTTTGTTCTCTCGATACAGTGCAACCAGCATCTGCTCTAGCGAAACTGTATCGGATTTCATCTCCTTGGCAATTTTGCTCAGCGTGTCGCCACGCTTGACAGGGCCATATGTGTCCCCGGAGCTCTCCGCTTTCGCTGAGGGCGAACCCGTGATTGGCGCAGGTGAGGCGACCGGGACGGACGCACTTGACTTTACAGCCGCCGTCGCGACAACTGGGGCGGTAATACGCGCCTCATTGAATCCTGGCGGATCGAGCAAGATTGGATACTCTCGCAACAGGCGACCGGCTGGCCAGTTCATTTCTACGAGCACGTCAAGAAATGGCTCGTTAATAGGCGCGCTGCTCACAATCTTCAGAACAGGCGTGCCATTGGCACGCCGCTCCGTTGAAAAGCGTAACTGGCGCAACAACGGCGTGTATTCGATGCGGGCTTCCCCATATGATTCGGGACTAGCTACACGCGCCGTGATCGCTTCAAATTCACCAGGTTGCAGCGAAACGAGCTCGATCTCTGCAGACAAAGGTTGACCGAGTGCAGAGCTGACTGAGAGTTTCCCCAACCCTGCCGCGTTAACTGCCAACGCGGAAAAAGCCAGAAGTGCTCCCCCCAGTGCCACGACTAATTTTGTTTTTGGTGGACGGTTCATGCGTAAACCCCAACCCTTCGATTTTCGAGGACAAATTAAAATAACATCAACGAGTTATTGTTGCAACTTTATTCGCTTTCTAGCATTAGAAGCGAAACCGGGCGATTTTTCAACCGGTGATTGGATTTTCTCAGAGAATTACTGGGAGAAAACCATTAAGAATCTGATAAATAAGCTATTTTTCCAAAATTATGCGCAACATGCGCCGAAGCGGTTCGGCGGCACCCCACAACAATTGATCACCTACGGTAAATGCCGACAAATATTCAGGGCCCATTGCTAACTTACGCAACCTTCCGACAGGGATATGCATTTTGCCTGTTACTGCCGTAGGCGTGAGTTCACGCATGGTGCATTCTCTCTCATTGGGAATCACCCGCGCCCACGGGTTATCGTTGGCAATGAGTTGCTCGATTTCCGCGAGCGAAACGTCGCGTCTAAGTTTGATGGTCAACGCCTGGCTATGACAACGCATAGCGCCGACACGAACACATAAACTGTCGATTGGTATTGCCGCTTGTCCATTTGCTGAACGGCCCGCAGCACCGCGCCCGAGGATCTTGTTGGTCTCTGCCATGCCCTTCCACTCCTCCAGCGACATGCCGGGATTTCCCATCATGGCCATATCTTTATCAATCCACGGAATGAGATTCCCTGCCAGCGGAACGCCAAAATGTTGCGTCTCTTCCGATGAAAGCGCGTGTTGTGCAGCGAGGACCTTACGATCAATCTCCAGAATCGCAGAGTGCGGATCGGCAAGCAGTTCTTTCACTTCGGAATTCAGCGTACCAAATTGCGCGAGAAGCTCGCGCATATGCGTAGCGCCACCACCTGACGCTGCCTGATAGGTCATACAAGTCATCCATTCAATCAGGTCCGCCTTGAACAGACCGGCGAGCCCCATCAACATGCAACTTACCGTGCAATTGCCGCCGATATAGTCTTTTACGCCAGACGAAAGCGCGGCCTTGATCACCGGCATGTTGACCGGATCTAGAATGATGACCGCGTGATCTTTCATCCTCAGAGTCTTTGCCGCGTCAACCCAATAGCCGGTCCAGCCGACCTCGCGCAACTGCGGGTAAATCTCCGTCGTGTAGTCGCCGCCCTGGCAGGTAATCACCACATCCATTTGTTTCAGGTGTGAAACGTCTTTGGCGTCGAGCAGCGTGGCGCCATTGGCCTCCGCAGGCGCTTTACCACCGACATTGGAAGTCGTGAAGAACACCGGCTCCATCAGCGCAAAGTCACCCTCCTCGCGCATCCTGTCCATCAGCACGGAACCGACCATTCCACGCCAGCCAACCATTCCAACTTTCAACAGTGCCATGATTTCCCTAAACTGCCCTTAAAAACTGATTATCAAAAGTCAAACTCAAGCACTGGTGCGGCTATCAATCGAACTATGTTCGGAAAGCCGCTCAGATACTGGATCTACAAATTCGCAACCACTGCCGCACCCATTTCACTGGTGCCGCAAATCTTGTCGCCTGGCCCGGCGATATCGCCAGTTCTGAGACCCGAGGCCAGCGCCTTGCGCACGGCACCTTCCACACGTGAAGCCAAGTCTGCATGGTTGAACGTATAACGCAACATCATCGCCAGTGAGAGTATCTGCGCCAGAGGGTTGGCGGCGCCCTTACCCGCAATGTCCGGTGCCGAACCATGAATAGGCTCGTAAAGCCCCTTCGAATTTGCGTCCAGCGATGCCGACGGCAGCATGCCGATTGAACCTGTGAGCATTGACGCTTCGTCAGACAGGATGTCGCCGAACATATTGCCCGCCACCATCACGTCAAATTGCTTGGGATTTCTCACCAGTTGCATCGCTGCGTTGTCGACCAGCATGTGGGTGAGTTCTATGTCCGGATATTCAGGCGCCATTTCGATAGCGATATCCCGCCACAACTGCATCGCTTCCAGCACATTCATCTTGTCGATCGAGCACAGCCGTTTGCTGCGCTGACGCGCGGTCTGAAAGCCAACGTGCAAAATGCGCCGGATTTGGGATTCAGTGTAATGCATGGTGTTAATGCCGACGCGACTGCCCTTCTCTCCTGAAATACTGCGTGGCTCACCGAAGTAGATGTCACCCGTCAGTTCACGAATAATCATCAGATCCAGCCCCGCAACAATTTCTGGCTTCAACGATGACGCGTTAGCCAGCTCCGGAAAGACTGTCGCCGGACGCAGATTCGCAAAAAAATCACATTCCTTGCGCAAGCCGAGGATTGCTTTCTCAGGCCGATGTTCGCGCGGCAAGGCGTCGTATTTCGGCCCTCCCACCGAACCAAACAGCACCGCGTCCGCGTCTTTTGCCAGCTTCAACGTCGCCGCAGGTAGAGGATGCCCATGAGCATCGTATGC
>JANMZU010000275.1:0-9744 GCA_031383585.1 Betaproteobacteria bacterium | reverse complement strand
ATATTATTTGGGTAACGACAGAAGGTGGCAGCGGGCCTGTTTACTCAGGCATGTAAGCCGCCTAAGTGGTGGCGCCCTCGACACGAATCGAACGTGTGACCCTCCCCTTAGGAGGGGGATGCTCTATCCACTGAGCTACGAGGGCGATGGTTATCCAAGAAACAACTAGCGCGTGAAATTTTACGCGTAAAATGGCGCCCTGCCTAACTCTTCCGGACTGACCCAGGCGCCAGCGCGCCTAAGTCGCCAATTCCACAGCACCGCGCAGTATTCCAGCGCCACTGTTCCTTGTTTACCTAATCAGCAAAGTCGCCAGTCGTTCAGCATATGCCTATCCTACAGTTCAAAAATCTTGCGCTTGCCTATGGCGATGTGGCCCTTCTTGACCATATCGAGCTAACCATTGAACCCGGTGAGCGAATCGCGCTAATTGGAAGAAATGGCGCAGGCAAGTCAAGCCTGCTCAAGATTCTGGCAGGTCTTGCCAAAGAGGATGACGGGATAATTTCTCGCGCACCCAACATGACCATTGCTCTGGTAATGCAAGAGCCGCAGTTTCTTGAGCATCAGACAGTGTTTGATGCGGTTGCCAGCGGCTTGGGGCACGTCGCCGACGATCTGATCGCCTATCACGCGCTTACTCACGGCGCCGCCGGCGACGGTGACGAATCGGCGCTTGACGAACTATCTGTCTTGCAGGCCCGTTTGGAAGCCCATGACGGATGGCAACTGCAGTCCCGTGTTGGTCATGCAGTTGCGAGGCTGGGCATCGACGAGGACGCTACACTCGGTTCACTGTCAGGCGGACTGCGAAAACGCGTGGCACTGGCGCGCGCGTTGGTTGCTGCACCAGACCTGCTTTTGCTCGATGAGCCAACCAACCATCTGGATATTGAAGGCATTACCTGGCTCGAGGAAACAATCGCATCCTATTCGGGTGCGGTGCTGGTAATCAGCCATGACAGACGCTTCCTCGAAACGATTGCCACTCGCATCATTGAACTTGATCGGGGTTTGTTGGTAAGTTATCCAGGGTCATTCGTCGACTATCAACGGCGCAAGACCGAGGCGCTCCACGCAGAGTCGATGGAGAACGCCCGTTTCGACAAGGTACTAAAAGAGGAAGAAGTGTGGATTCGTCAGGGTGTGCAGGCCCGGCGCACCCGCAACGAAGGACGAGTACGCAGGTTAGAGCAACTGCGACGTGATCGCGCGGCGAGACGCGATCAATTGGGCAAAGTGAATTTCTCGCTCGATGCTGGTGAGCGCTCGGGAAAGCTCGTTGCCGAGCTGACGGAAGTGAGTAAGGCGTACGGAACCAAGCAAGTTATCAAGCATTTTGATTGCATCGTGCAGCGCGGAGATCGTGTAGGACTGGTCGGCCCAAACGGCGTGGGTAAGTCGACTCTGCTCAAACTGATTCTCGGCGACATTGAGGCCGACGCCGGCAAGATCAAGCGTGGCACGCAATTGCAGATTGCCTACTTCGATCAATTCCGCGAAGCGCTGGATGAAGAATCAACACTCGGCGACGTCATCAGTCCTGGTTCCGAGTTTGTCGAACTTCCCATGGGTACGAAGACCATCAGGAAACATGTCATCAGTTATCTGGGGGATTTTCTATTTCCGCCGCAGCGCGCGCGCGCGAAAGTGAAGTCGCTGTCAGGCGGCGAACGCAACCGGCTGTTGTTGGCGCGGCTGTTTTCACGGCCAGCCAATCTGCTGGTGCTGGATGAGCCAACCAACGATCTTGACATGGAGACGCTGGAACTGCTTGAGACCTTGTTACAGGAGTACTCCGGTACCGTATTGCTCGTTAGCCATGACCGGACATTTCTCAATAACGTCGTCACACAGGTGTTCGCGTTTGAAGGCAGTGGTCACGTGCAGGCATATGCGGGCGGCTACGATGATTGGCTACAACAGCGCCCAAGCAATGTCGGTGCCGGCGAACGAGTCGTTACGACGAACGTCAAGGCGGATGTGGCGGCAGAAGGTCCTAGTCGCGCCCAAGCGCGTAAAGTCAAAATGAGCTTCGGTGAGGTTCGTGAGCTTGAAAGTCTGCCGCAAAAAATTCAAACCCTTGAACAGGAGCAAACGGCATTGCAAGCGCAACTTTCCGATGCCGCTATCTATTCGAAATCACCGCAATTGGTCGCCACTATGGGAAAGCGGGTGACTGAAATCGGCAGCGAGATCGAGTCGATCATGGCCCGCTGGGAAACGCTGGAAGCAAAAAGTGCTGGCGTAATTCTCTAATCACTGCAATCACAAAGCGGCTGCATTGTTTTAATCAACACAGACCAAGTTATTGCCGAGCGAGCCCGTGCGCATATATGAACTGCTTGGACGCAGGGGCAATATTCCTGTCCAGATTGCATCGCTGCGTGACCAATATGAACGTGGTCTACAAAACTACCGCAGTCGCAACATGGCAGAAGCAAGGTTGGCATTCGCAAAATGTCTAGAGATTTTTCCTGACGACGGACCGGCGAAGTTGTTCCTCCATCGAATCGAGGTATTTGAGGCGCAGGCCCCGGACGAAAACTGGGATGGTGTGTGGACGATGACTGAAAAGTAAATTTTTGTCAGTTTGGTGTCAGCTTTCCAGAAGGCGGCGGCGTGGCAGTCAATTTGTGTGAGAATAAACGGGTAGGCTTAGTAGGTGACAACAGAGCGGATATCTTCCAAAAAATGAAAGGGATGAAAATGAAAATGGGCAGTTTAGGATTGGCAGTATTGTTTATTTCCGGTTTGGCCGCTTCTGGCATCGCAACCGCGGGAAGCGCGGACTTTACCTTGGTCAACAAAACCGGCTATGCACTTCGTGAGGTGTACCTGTCGCCGGCGCACAAAACCAAATGGGGCAATGACCGACTGGGACAAGATACGCTCGAAAATAACAAGTCCCGCCTTTTCAAGTTTTCCGACAAATCGAGTTGTGTCCAGGATTTACTCGTTATTTTTGATGACGACGGCTCAGAAGTGACTTGGGAAGACTTTGACTTGTGTGCCTTGAACAAAATCACTCTTAAATACAATCGTAAAACCAAGGTTGTTTCGGCTGATACGGAGTAGTTTCACGTCTTTTCCAGCCCGCACGTCCCGTGCGGGCTGGCGCACTCATCAAAGCGGGATCCAGCACAACTGGTCCTATGCCGGTGTGCTATTTTTAACAATTGGCATTCATCGGGAATCGCCAGTTAGGGTGATTTGGTGAGTAGGCAGCAAGCACAGTTGCAGAAAACTGGCAACTTATAACGGCACGCGATTTTTCAAAATGCCGATGTCGACAAAGAGATATATAGTCCGACCGCGCAAAAAATCCATACGTGATTTGTTAACGTATGGAAACTTGCGTTTTCGGTTTTTGAGGTGAGGCACGTCTAGGGGATGTGCTGCGCAACGCAGCGATCGATGACTCAATCCCCATTTTGGTGAGCAGGAAAGCGTAATGAATGCCCAACTGATATCCAAATTGCTCGACGAGCAACCCTTGCCGCAGGTTTTGCTTTCGTTGGAGCGATCACACTTCCATCAGGATCCGGCGCGCGAATTGAGTTTTTATCTAGAGGCGCGCGAATTTTTGATCCATCGCCGGATTGCTGACGACGAGCGCGAATGCCTTATTCAAGCTTTGATCGTAGTGGCGCACGCGTGTTTCGCTGCCGCAATGCCACGCCACGGTCTCGTCGCGATAGAACGCGCCGAAGTAGTTGCGGTGCAGATCCCAGATTCCGATCTAAAACATCAGCTCTTCACGGTCAAAGGAGCGTTATGCATTGAACTCGGCGACTTCAACGGCGCTTTTGACGCTCACGCACGGTCGCTGGAGTTGGCAAGAAGCCTCACAAATCGCGAGTCCGAGGCGCGCAGCATTCTCAGCCTCTCTGCGTTGTTCGTCGACTATGGCGGTTACTGGGACACACTTAAACTCGGAGAAATCGTGCTTTCAATGCATCGGAAGCGCGCGTTGGAACCGGCCACACTGGCGGCAGCCCTTAACAACATGACCGAGGCTTGTCTGGCAACCCAGCAAGCCGAACGCGGGATCGAACTTGGTAATCAAGTGCTGTTGGTCGCACCGACCGACGAAGCGCCGCAGCGCGCGCAACTATGTACAGCGCACGTCTTGCTGGCGCGGCTACATCTGCTGCGTGGCCGTGTGCACGCAGCGGAGCGCGAATTGAACGCCGCGAAGGTTTTAGAGAAGACCAGCGGTTCGTCGCGTGCAAAGCAGAAGGTATCTATCGCCAGTGCGTTGATCGACCACGAAAATGGCAAGCTGCGCCACGCTGTGCAGTCACTTAAGGAGTTACTACTCGTGACTGGCGGTGACAGCAGCCTTGCTAAAGACGCCATGTCTGCGCTTATTACAGTTTACGAAAAGGAGGGCCACCCAAAGCTGGCGCTCAAATACTTGACGCGGCTGGCCGCGTTGACGGAGCGGGTTAATCTGGACAACGCTCGCGCCAGACTGAGCGCCTTGGGCTTGGCCGAAGCCCATGGCAGCGACACCGCACAGTTTGAAGTCCAGTCCTTCAGCAACGATTTTCGATTCCAAACTGCCACTCTTCAGAAGAAGCTGATCGATTCACAGGTCGAAGTGCTCGAGCGCCTCGCAGTCGCGGCGGAAATGCGCGACGACGTTACCGGAATGCACTGCTATCGGGTTGGCAAATGGGCAAATCTGATCGCCCTTGAAATGGGATTACCAACCATGGAGGCGGATACCATTGAAATCGCAGCGCGACTCCATGACATCGGCAAGGTTGGGGTGCCAGATTGTATTCTAATGAAGCCCGACAAGTTGACTGCATCGGAATTCGATTTGATGAAACGCCACACGATACTAGGAGCGCGTCTGCTGTCTCGAAGCAGAACGCCGCAAATCCGCATGGCCGAAAAAGTTGCACTTTCACATCATGAGCGATGGTGTGGCGGTGGCTATCCGCAGGGACTGGCAGGTGAGTCAATACCGCTGGCAGGGAGGATTACATCGGTCGCAGACGTATTTGATGCATTGATGCACGAGCGGCCATACAAGAAGGCGTGGCCGGTAAATGACGCAATGAGCACGATCCAGTCACTATCCGGTACATGGTTTGACCCTGCGGTGGTATCAGCCTTCTTCGCCGTGGTTGAGCGGCTTAACGATGAGGAAGGAGACCTGGACCAGTCCATCGAGTCACGGCTAAAGCGCTCAAGGATCATGCGAATTCGTGAATACGCGCTAGGGATGGACGATGTTGCGTCAGGCAGTCTCAGGCAAGCGTGACTTGCAAGCTCCTGTTGATTATTACTCGGGTTTTGTCTTGACGCGGTGCGGACGGCGCAATCTAAGGATGCTTGACGAACACCTTCACGCGTGACCGCACTCAGCAAGGGTCAAAATTGAACGGCGCGCGACGAAACAAGTTTGAGACGCTATAATTCTATCTACGACTTAGCACCGTATCAGGAGAGGTGGTAGAGTGGTCGATTGCACCGGACTCGAAATCCGGCGTACTGTTATGCAGTACCGTGGGTTCGAATCCCACCCTCTCCGCCAGATGGACAAAACGGGCCAAAGGCCCGTTTTTTGTTTGTCAAGGGACCGATAAGAAGCCGCTCTAATAGATCGGGTGGTAATGCAGATAGCAATACTTGAAGACGACCCGGTGGTCGGGACAATGGTCACGATGTGGCTTGAAGCAGAGCAGCATCGGGTGACCCTGTTTACATGTGGCGCTGATTTGCTCGCACATGAATCGTTGGCGGCATTTGAAATCTTCCTGTTGGACTGGGGCTTGCCGGACATGAGCGGCTTGGAGGTGCTCAAGCTCCTCAAAACAGTAAAACTGATCGCGGCGCCCATTCTATTCACGACCGTCCGCGATGACGAAGCTGATATTGTCATTGCGCTTGATGCAGGCGCTGACGATTACTTGGTGAAGCCAATTCGCAATCGCGAGTTACTTTCGCGAATCAGAGCCGTCTCAAGGCGGGTTAGCCGGGCGCCGTTTGTCGAGAACAGCGACGTTTTTGGCTGCTATAGGTTTGACTACGCCAATCAGCGCGTCTACTGCAATGGTGTGGCTGTAAATATGCAGGGGCGTGAGTTTGAATTGGCGATTTTTTTCTTCAAGAACATGGGGAGGATTCTCTCGCGAGACCTCATTTCCAATGCGGTTTGGGGTCGCGCCGTCGCTGGAGAATCGCGCACGATCGATACCCATATTTCGCACATTCGCAAGAAGCTAGACATATGTCAGAAAAACGGATTCCTGCTGACTGCTGTTTATAGCGCTGGCTACCGCCTCGAGCAGATGTCCTCAGCGCGGGACCAGTAGCGCGCATCAACGTGTGATCAGGCACTAGCTGAAGGGTAGCAAATCACGTCGAATGGAGTGGGCGCAAGCGGCACGGCTGAGTCGAGGCAAACCGGCAATAAAAACAAACATCAGCATCGAGTTACTATTGCACCATGGCGGATAAGAGCAAGATTGACTCGGTCGGGGTAGGGCTTGTACTAGTTGCAGCGATCGCGTTCTCCGCCAAAGCGATTTTCGTCAAACTCGCGTACGACGATCCAGCGGTGCTGAAAAACGCAGTGGATCCGATCACATTGCTAATGTTGCGGATGGGGCTGTCACTACCGTTTTTTGCTGTAATTGCCTGCTGGT
Organism: Betaproteobacteria bacterium; assembly: GCA_031383585.1. Taxonomy (GTDB): domain Bacteria; phylum Pseudomonadota; class Gammaproteobacteria; order Burkholderiales; family Usitatibacteraceae; genus UKL13-2. Next base: position 3,079 of record JANMZU010000275.1, on the reverse strand, counting down.
CTGCGCGCCGGCAACCGCCGCTATCTAGACGCGACTGGGGTGCCGTAATCGCGCTTGGATTGATCGGCTACTATGCTGCGAGTTTGTTTGATTTCTGGGGCCTTCAATACATCAGCGCTGCCCTCGAGCGCCTGATTCTGTTCTTGAATCCGACCCTCGTTGTACTTATTTCAGCTGCGACAATCGGCTACCGCATTCGCAGACGGGATGTCTTTGCGCTGGCAACGAGTTACCTGGGTATCGCGCTGGTGTTTGTCCACGACTTGCAGCTCAATCCGGAAAAAGTTTTGCTAGGCGGAGGACTGGTGCTACTGTCGGCAGTGTTTTACGCAATATACCTGGTTGGCGGTGGCCAAATGGTGAAACGGCTTGGAGGCGTTCGCTTTGCCGCGTATGCGTCAATTGTGTCTACGATGGCTATCGCTTTACATTTTGTTTGCGTGCATCCATTAGCCGTATTGACCAGCCAGAGCGAGCGGGTTTACTGGCTGGCCGGCTGGATGGCGATCGTCTCGACTGTTCTGCCTGTCATCATGCTTGCCGAAGGCATGCGCCGAATCGGATCGTCTAACGCGGCGATGATCAGTTCCGTCGGCCCCATCTCGACTATTTTCATGGGAGCAGTTTTTCTCGGCGAGCAAGTCACGGCACTTCAGATCTCGGGCGCGGGATTGGTGCTTGTCGGTGTGCTGGTGATCAGCTTGAAGAAAAGTTAAAAGCGCCACAATTTGGTATTTGTCGCAATTATTGTGAATGTTTCGGGTGCGGCAACAGCCGATCATATTCGACTTTTACGGCTTGGTAGCACTCGCAAGCCCGGGCTTGCAGCTTGTGTAGGTTAAGTACAGTAATGCTACCGCGCGCGCATGCGATCAAGCCGTCGCTTTCGAGCTTGTTGGTCGCGTGCGAAATACTTTCGCGCCACACGCCCAGCAGAGTCGCAATTAGCTCTTGTGTGATATCCATTCTTTTCTCGTGCAACCGGTCAATGCTCATCAGCAACCATCTGCACAGTTGTTGTTCCAACGAATGATGTTGATTACAAATTGCAGTTTGCGAGGTCTGGCAAATCAGTGCCTGGGTATACAAGAGCGCCAGATGTTGCAATTTGCCGTTTAGCGCGAACTCCCGCTTCATAATCTTTCGGTTCAGCCGATAAGCGCTGCCCTCACTTTGCACTTTCATCGTGCCGGGCATGCTTTCGCCACCCATGAAAATGGAAATTCCGACCATCCCTTCGTTTCCGATCAGGGCTACTTCGCTCGATGAGCCGTCTTCCAGGTCGTAAATCAGCGAAACAATGCCAGACACTGGAAAGTAGACATAATTTATGTGGTCCCCGGATTCTGAAATGACCCAGCCTAACGGCAGGTCAATCGATTCCAAGTCAGGCAACAGCCGCGCAAAATCCAATTTGGGCAGCGCGGCAAGGATGAAATTTTCCAACGGGCTCTGTGGCGGCGCGCTATTTTTGTTTGGCATCTTTCCCACTACTCCAGCGACAATCGTTAATTCAGCGGTTTAGCGCCTCGGTTCGGCGGCGTTTGCGTACCTGCAAACTTCACGGTCGAGACATTCCTGTCGGCGCAATGCAAGCATCTATCGCGCTTACAAGCCCGGCAAATTGAAAACTCACTGTACGAACGATTCAGCGCCGCGTCTGTGCGTCTGATAACAAAAGACGACTGCCTAGGGTTACTCGTCTGCAATTGTTCACAATGAGTTTTTTTCGTGGAATACAACTCAGGTATGCGCGCGCCAGCGCATTTCGCCCCCTAATCGCGACTACGTCTGACGAGTTGAACCGCATCTACCAACAAACGACGGACCCGGTGAACTTCATCATCGGGCGCCATCAGAAGCTAGTCGCCCACTTACCACTCAAACATGCATTGTGGGGGTAGGGCGGTATTGACGACCTTGCCAAACAACCACACGCGATGCTCTTCAGCTGTGCCATTACGAATGGCGGTTGCTTTTGCAACCGCGATGGGCAAATGCAGGTTCAGCATATTGCGCTGCGGACTGGCGGGTGGCTTTGAAATTGCCGGGGGTTCGTGCGGTATACGCCGCACCGTTCCAAACGGCAGTTCGTTGCAACCCAATTCGCGTAACAAAGTGGGAAACTAGTTGATAAGTGCTCCATGGAGTTGTAAGCCTATTCAGGCCCGCTGCGCACTCTGACGCAGTTTGTCTGCTGAATGAGGTTGCGAGTGATTTGCCATAGAATTGAGACTTGGAACTGATAATTTAGTTTACACAACAACAAGAAAACGCGCGCTCATGAAGGCCTCATCCCACGCGATTGCGGTGTCGCGAATTCGCAAATTGGTGTTGCGCGATACAGGGCAAGTCCTGTCCGATGTTTGTGCGCTTGAGATCGCCACGCTGCTGTCGAGTCTGCAGAACACGGCTGCAGCCGCAAGCGAAGACCATGAATTTCAGAGCCGTGACGTGACGATTCTGCTTGCCGATCTGCGCGGCTTTACTGCGATCGCGGCCGACCGGTCCGCTGGAGAAGTGCTGCGGATGCTCAATCCGGTTTTGATCAAGATGAGCGAGATCATCTTCAAACACGGCGGCACGATCGATAAATTCATGGGCGACTCCATCATGGCGCTGTTTGGCGTCCCGAGCAGTCGTAGCGATGATGTCGCTCGGGCCTTGAGTTGTGCAGTCGAAATGCAAGTCTGGATGTGTGAATACAGCGCGGAACAGCGTCGAAAGGGTATGCTTGAACTGTACATAGGAATCGGTATCAATACTGGGACTGTGCTGGCCGGGACACTGGGTTCGGATGTTTATTCTGAGTACACCGTGATTGGTGACGAGGTAAATCTTACTTCGCGAATTGAGGCCTTTAGTCTTCGCGGGCAAGTATTGATCAGCGAGAGCACCTACAGGCTGTCGAGCGACTATGCACTTGTGTCTGACCCGATGAGCGTAAACGTCAAGGGCAAATCAGAGCCGGTCAATCTGTACGAAGTGCTATCGATCCCGACGCGCGGGTTGCACGTACCGCGACAGGAAGTACGACGCAGCCATCGTGTTGCCGTGAAGGTGCCGTTTCGCTACCAAA
>JANMZU010000252.1:0-3986 GCA_031383585.1 Betaproteobacteria bacterium | reverse complement strand
CCATACTCAACATCCTGAACAACAAGGGGCCTATCGGCCCCTTGCTTTTTAACCCGTCAAACATCTGCCGCCAGATTTGCGCGGATTTGCAAAGCCGCTAACACCAACTATATGGTGAGTTAAGACTGGCGAGCAGCACAGCACCCAGCACGCCAGCAAACAGCGTGAAGGCTGCCGCGCTACGACGAGTGCCATGATACTGACCCAATTCGACTGTCGTCATGATTGTTTCAGTCCATGGCTAACTCGCCGCGCGGTGGTGAGCATATCGCGGCACGCAAAAAAGCGTTTAGGTGGTCTAGTTACGGTCTGCGCGGGGCATACGCTCACTTGACATTGTGTTCGTGTCGTTCATCGGGGCCGTATATGCCGGGGTTGGCTCTGACGTCGTACGCACCACTGTGTTGCTGGAGATCGGCTCTGGCTGGTTAGGCATCGTCGCGTCGGTTTGAACGACGACTGGCGTGGCAGCACGATACTCGGTCTGGGCTGGTGCCGCTACCTTTGGCGTTGCACAGTCGGCTGAAATATTGGACGTTGTGTTGCCACGTTTGCCTGCGTCAACTGGCAGGTGCGGGTTAAATGGTGTGGGTTGGCATGGCAATGCTGCGTCACTTTGTGTCTGCGTCATATTGTTATTCGGCTTGACGTTAATGTTGTTCTGGTTAGATTGCGCATACGCAAAACCAACTGCGCCTGCGATCGACACTGCGACCGCAGTTGAGATAAGTGATTTGGGTAGGTTCATTTGAGTCTCCTGAAATTGATACGGGGATAAAGCGGTTGCCGGTCTGGCCGGGGTATGAACAGATTACTGCCGCACAGTTGCTGATGGCGTAGGCGCATGACGGTGATAACGGTAGGCGTTCCGCGTCATTTTGGAGAAGACGTTTTCCATATTGGGAAATGGATTCACGCTCTGCTATTGCATCTGGAACGCACTGTAGTCCTGCCAGTTCCGTCCCGTTCTCGCCGCGAGAACAATTATTTTTCCGTAAGTTCGCTGGCACACCGTCGGCGTGAAATTTACACGCAACAATTGCGCTCAATTCGCGTTTTCTGTTGCAGCACCGCGCCAATGAAGCAATTCGCCACCCCAGACCCTTTGGTGTTCCGCACAGCCGTCATAAATTATGGTTGCGTAAATAGCGTCGGACTGTTCGCTAGCGTACAGTGAGCCGGCGCTTTTTCGCGTCCAATGATTGCCAGGGCGGGCCGCGGTGACTATTTTGTCTCCGCACGTCGCCGACGCAATGGGAGGCCGCATGTTCGTCAATGGTCTGGGAACGGCTAATCCGTTACATCGGTATAGCAAAAACGCGTGCCTGGAAGCTTTCAAGCATTCCGCGTGGTACACCCAACTTGATCGTCGCTCTCACATGATCGCCGAGACGGTACTAACGCGCGATAACGGCATAGAGAGCCGATCGCTTGCCGTGGAAACACTGAATGACGTATTTCAGATCGACCCGGATACGTTGCATGCGCGCTTTCTGAGTCACGCCCCCGCGCTCGGTACCGCTGCTGGCAAAGCCGCGCTCGAAAAGGCAGGGCTCGGCGCAAGCGCCATCGATGCATTGGTGATCAGCACCTGCACCGGTTATCTGTGTCCCGGTTTGACAAGTTATGTGATCGAACGCCTCGGTCTGCGTGCAGATATCCTCGCCTTCGACCTGGTCGGGCAAGGCTGCGCGGCCGCACTGCCCAATTGGCGGCTGGCAGACGCGCTGCTCGCATTGGGACAATGCGAGCACGTGCTGTCGATTTGCGTCGAGGTCAGCAGTGCCGCGATGTACCTGGACAATGATCCGGGCGTGTTGATCAGCGCCTGCCTGTTTGGTGATGGTGCTGGTGCAGCGGTGTTGTCACGAACGCCGGACACACAACGACGCAGCGTTGAATGGAAAACCTACGCTTCATTGACCAATCCCGCAGAGCGCGACGCGCTATTGTTCAGGACCGAACGCGGCATGCTGCGCAATGTATTGACGCGGCGGGTGCCGCGGCTGGCAGCTGACCACGCGGCGCAGGTGCTCCGTACCGTCTTGGCAGAAGCTGATCTGGCGCCCGCAGATATTACGACCTGGATCATGCACGCAGGCGGTCGCGATGTGCTTATCGCACTCCAGGATAAGCTGGCTTTGAAGGAGACTGATCTGCGCTACAGCGCCAGCATGTTGCTTGAGTACGGCAACATGAGCAGCGCATTCGTTTATTTCGTGATGCAAGCGGCACTCGACGACAATGCCCCCTCAGGCTGGTGGTGGATGTCTTCATTCGGTGCCGGGTTCAGTTGTCATGGCGCGTTGCTGAAAGTGGCATGAAGTGCCGACTTCCTTGCCATGATCCTTTCGCCCAGCCTGCCACGCCGCGTGGAAGCGGAATTACTTGATGACCTCCCCGCTGGTGATCCGCGCGCCCAGCGCTCCCGCGACGATCTTCGCCGTCTTCACCGCGCCATGGGAACGCTTTCCATCGCCACCCGTGCGCTCGATAGCGCCTTGGTGAACTCGCCGCCACGAAATATTCTCGAACTGGGCGCCGGCGACGGTTCCATGATGCTGCGGCTCGCACAGCAACGGGCCGCACGTTGGCCGGGCGTAAAGGTCACACTGCTGGATCGGCTTGATCTGGTGGAACGTCCCACGTTCAGCGGCATGAAGGAGGCGGGCTGGACTGCGGATGTGGTGGCGATGGATGTGTTTGAATGGCTGGCCAGACCGTCCACTGCACGCTGGGACGTTATCTTCGCCAATCTCTTCATGCACCATTTTTCTCCGGACGCGCTGGACCGCTTGCTGGCAATGATCGCCGCTCGAAGCCGGGTCTTTTTTTGCTGTGAGCCCAGACGCTCGGCATTGCCGTTGGCGGCAAGCCACATGGTTGGCCTGCTTGGTGCCGGGCCGGTTACGCGCATGGACGCTGTCCTCAGTGTGCATGCCGGGTTTATCGGGGAGGAATTGTCAGAACGCTGGCCGGATCGGCAGGCATGGCAGCTACGCGAGTACCGTGCTGGCCTGTTCAGTCACGGTTTCCTTGCTACCCGCAAGCGCGGGCGAGCGTACTCATGAGAGGCGAATACGATGCAGTAATCATCGGCGGCGGCCCGTCCGGCGCCACCGCCGCAGTGCTGCTTGCGCAAGCCGGATGGTCGGTAGCCATCGTCGAGAAAACACCCTTTCCGCGGCGCAAAGTCTGCGGCGAATTCATTTCAGAAACGACCTGGCCCCTGCTCCGTGAGTTGGGCTTGGCCGATGCATTGCAGGCGATTGCCGGCCCCGTCGTACGACGGGTCGGTGTTTTCGCTGGGTCGGCAATGATTATCTCGCCACTGGAGCGAACCACGACACGCGCCGATGACGGCGGCCGGGCGGTGAGTCGAGAACATCTGGATACGCTGCTGATGCACCGCGCCCAAGCGGTCGGCGCCGACGTACTGCAGCCGTGGACGCTTTCGGAATTTGATGAAAGTGGTGAGAAATATACTTGTCGCGTCACTGAAAAAGGCGGCGGCCAGCATCGCCAGCTGCGTTCTCGCCTGCTCATCGGCGCACACGGTTCGTGGGAGACCGGCGTGCTGCCGACACAGGTTTTACGCCTGCCTGTACAGGCGGGTGATCTGTTTGGCTTCAAGGCACATTTCCGCGATTGCGCGTTGTCAAACGACCTGATGCCCCTGCTCGCATTTCCCGGCGGCTACGGCGGCATGGTGCATACCGACGACGGGCGCGTAAGCCTGTCGTGCTGCATCCGTCGCGATATGCTTGAATCTTGTCGCAGGCGTTGGCCACAACTCAAAGCGGGCGAGGCAGTGATGGCGCACATCAAAGCCAACTGCAAAGGTGTCGCAGAGGCAGTGGCGCCGGCAACGCTGGAAGGCAACTGGTTGTCGGCAGGTCCTTTACGGACCGGCATCCGCGGCTTCGGCCAAAGAGGACTATTCGCGGTTGGCAACGCCGCGGCGGAAGCACACCCGATTGTGGCCG
>JANMZU010000226.1:0-2687 GCA_031383585.1 Betaproteobacteria bacterium | reverse complement strand
GCTTAATTGCGATTCATGGAGCTGACGTGGTGCCCATTCATGCTCTTGGCCTGGAGGCTGGCCGCACGACCCACGGCCACCGCTTCCAGGGTGCAGTGAATATTGAGTTGCAGCACGCCGACGAATATGAAGCACGCCTGGAGAATGAAGGCGGTGTCATCGCCAGTTTCGAGAAGCGCCGGAACGAAATTGAACGTTTGTTATTCGTGCATGCCGAGCAAGGCGGAGACACGCTAGGCGAGCGCGAAGATTACATAGACTTGCTCGATGAGGTCACAGCACTGGTTGAACTGCCCACGGCCTACGTGGGCAAGTTTGAAGCGGAGTTTCTTAACGTGCCAGCGGAGTGTCTGGTGCTGACGATGAAACTCAACCAGAAATACTTTCCTCTGTACCTATCCGAGGGTGGGCTCTCTAGCCGCTTTTTGATCGTCAGCAATATGCGTCTCGACAACCCGCAAAATATCATCGAAGGCAACCAGCGTGTTGTAAGGCCCCGCCTGTCTGATGCGCGTTTCTTCTTTGAGACCGACAAGAAGACCAGGCTGGAAGACAGAATTTCGAAGCTGTCGGCAGTCGTCTATCACAACAAACTAGGATCCCAGGGCGAACGCGTTGAGCGAGTCCGAAAGCTGGCGACGACCATTGCCAACACCATCGGTGCGGATGCGAAGCTCGCAGATCGTGCTGCGCTGTTGGCGAAGTCCGACCTCGTCACTGACATGGTGGGAGAGTTCCCCGAGTTGCAGGGTACGATGGGCCGCTACTATGCCTTGCATGATGGTGAGGCGCCTATAGTCGCGGACGCCATTGCACAGCACTACCAGCCGCGATTTTCGGGCGATACACTGCCGGATTCGCCGGTCGCTCTCGCCGTTGCATTGGCAGATAAGCTGGAAACGCTCGCAGGGCTTTTCTCCATTGGTCAGGTGCCCACCGGCGACAAAGATCCCTTTGCGCTGCGCAGGCATGCGTTAGGCGTGTTGCGCATGTTGATAGAACGCAAGTTGCCTCTGACGATGGATGGTCTGGTGACCTCTGCAATGGGAGGCTTCCCTAAAGCAATACCTGGGGCTTCCGAACAACTAACCAGCTATATCTTCGATAGATTGAGCGGCTATTTGCGCGACTTGGGCTACTCAGTGTTGGAAGTTGATGCCGCTGTTGCTGTCCGCCCAGCATGGGGAGAATTTCCCGCGCGATTGGCTGCGCTCCGGGAATTCACCAAACTTCCCGAAGCGACCAGCCTAGCCGCGGCCAACAAACGCATCGGCAACATCCTTAAAAAGTCCGATCAGTACCTTGCCAACGCAGACGCCACCCTGTTAGTCGAACCCGCTGAGCGCAGTCTTCACGAAGCGTTGCAAGCCGCCAAACCAGTATTCGACAAATTTTTCGCGGCAGCCGATTACACCAGTGCCCTGAAGTCACTTGCCCCCTTGAAAATACCGGTAGATGCTTTTTTTGATGGCGTTATGGTCAATGCCGAAGATCCAACACTTCGCGCTAGCCGTCTGGGTCTGTTAGCTGATCTGCACGGTCTCATGAATAAAGTTGCCGACCTTTCAAAACTGGCCTCATGACGAAGAAGGTCAACCCGAGACGCTGGATGTCGCGGCCAAATTGCCGGCCTTGTCCGGCAGTGGTTCGGGCAACCGGCGCGGCAGATTTTCATCACGTAGAATCAGCCCCATGACAACCCCAACCAAGCTCGTCATTCTTGATCGTGACGGCGTGATCAATTTCGACAGCGACCAGTTCATCAAGTCACCACGCGAATGGAAGCCAATAGGCGGTTCAGTAGAAGCTATTGCCCGGCTGAACCAAAATGGCTACCGGGTCGTGGTCGCCACCAATCAGTCCGGCATCGGCCGAGGCCTTTTTGACATGGCGACGTTTAACGCGATCAACGACAAAATGATGGAACTAGTGTTTCGGCAAGGCGGCCAAATCGACGCCATCTTCTTTTGCCCCTGCACGGCAGAGCAGCACTGTCACTGCCGCAAACCCGATACTGGTATGTTTGAAGATATCGCGGTACGTTTTCATGTTGGCCTTACCGGCGTACCTGCAATCGGTGACTCGTTGCGGGATCTTGAGGCTGCCGCCAAGGTCGGTTGTGCACCAATTCTGGTGCTAACCGGCAAAGGCAAAAAAACCAAGGAAACCGGCGGACTGCCGCGCGGCACTAAAACCTACGCCGATTTGGCGGAGGCCGTCAGCTTTCTGGTCGCGAATCCCGCGCGCGGATCGGCCTGGTAAACGCACCTTATGCTATTCCTGCGTTCATTGCTTTTCTTCTTCTCAGCAATCGCAGCGACGATCGCCTACGGAATTTTCGTGGTGCCTTTCGTATTTATTCATTACAACACGGGCTATGACCTCGCCAAGGCGTGGGGCCGGGCAGTGCTATGGCTGGTGAAAAACATATGCGGCATCGACTACCAAGTTATAGGTCGCGAAAACATGCCGCTGCATCCCTGCGTGTCGATGGCAAAGCACCAGTCGGCTTGGGAAACGGTTTTCATTCTCACCTTATTGCCACGCGCGGTGTGGATTATCAAACGCGAATTGGTTTGGGTACCCATCATTGGCACTCTTTTCTTGGTCAGTGGGCTTTTGATCGCCGATGATTTTCGTTGCTGGGCAAATCTTGAATATCGGACATTTCTTGCAGCCAACTGCTA
>JANMZU010000193.1:0-1884 GCA_031383585.1 Betaproteobacteria bacterium | reverse complement strand
AGACCCAAACCAGACAGTCATAGGTGTACGCCAATTTGAGCGGAATTTTTTCAAAGGGCTGTCTGTCATTCGATATTTCGCCCAAGTACCGACGTAAACGCGAGCGCTTTTGCGTCCTTCATCTGCGACTTACCAGCAAGTTTTTCAACCGACGGATTCAAGGGATATCGCGCTCCGTTGTAACGCGTCCGCGCATGCACTTGCCTAGCATCGACATTTGTCGACACGACCAAATGCGGCCGTAAAGTTTTCTGGCGCGCGGCTTTTCCATCCGAACTTTAGCCGACTCTGGTATCGCCAAACAACCGGCTGTGCGTGCCATTTTTTGGGGCGGTAAATGCAACTCCCGCGAAGCTTCCGACATATCCAATTGTTGGCAATCGACTGTTTGACATGCTGTGTAGCCAGGCAAAAACTGGCACATCCTTCAAGCCCTATGCAAGCTCAGCCGTCCATGCCCACGAGCAAAGATAGTCTTTCTCATCCGCATCCAGCGGCTCTATCCTATCCATCTGTTGGGCGAGTACCGCGAGCGTTGCTTCGGATGCGTCTAGCCCGATTTCGCGTCGCGTCTGAATGCGTTCGCGCAAAACTGCAGGCGGCACCTCTGGTGCAAGTATGCCAAATTCTGCCGCTGTCTCTTTGGCCAGCGCGTGAAATTGGTCGCGGTCGGTGCGTTTGAGGAAGGCTGCATCCACGATGACCGACCAGCCCGCCCGCAATAGCACGCGCGCTGACTCGTGCAAATGGTCGTACGTTCGATTGTGTGCGTCGGCTGTGTAGATACCAGCGTCGATGCCCGACCCGCTTTGTTGCAATTCGGCCAGCCCGAACAGGCGCTTCCGAGCCACATCGGATCTCAGTCGCAAGGTGGAGGAATGCAGGTCGTTCTGCAGCCACAAACTGGACGCGACAGACTTTCCGCAACCGGCAAGACCATGGGTGATCACGAGTTTGGGCGGCGGCGGCGCGGTCAGTTTTTCCGCCAAAGCAAGATACGCCAGTGCTTCTGTGCTGTCTGTCTGCGTTTGGCCGTCGCGAATCGCCGCGACCTTGGCGCGTACCATCGCCCGGTATACGGCATAAAACCGCAATACCAGCGCGGCATCATAGTCGCCATTGCGGCTGAAGACCTCATCGACGAACCAATTTGCCAGCCCAGGTTGCCCGTGATCGAGCAAGTCGACAAAGGTGAAGGCGATTTCACTTGCGACATCAATCCAGCGCAGGTCCTGGTTGAATTCGATGCAATCGAACATGCGTACCCGATTCTCAATAAGCACCAGATTTGCGAGATGCAGGTCACCGTGGCATTCGCGCACCCGTCCACCCCGCTTACGCAGTTCCATGAGTGGTGCGAGATCTTCAAATTGAGCCTCGGTCCACGTTAGTAAGTGTTGCAGCCGATCTTGAACGCTGGGGATTGGTAACAGGCGCAAAAGATCGTTGAAGTTGTCCAGCGCTGGCACTTGTACTTCCACTGGGGACCCGAAGCGGGATTCCACCGGGGCGATCGCCGCACTTGCGTGAAAATCCGCAACGGCACCAGCCAAGTCCGAAAGATGCGCGCTGGTAAGTTCGCCGCGGGCACAGAGGCGGTCCAGCCGTCCCGCTTCATCGAAGCGTTTCATTTTGACAGCGTATTCGATCGGTGGTGCTGCGCCACCAAATTGGGGATCTTCCGGCGTATTGGTAATGGTGAAGACGTCAAGATAGATGTCAGATGCAACGCGGCGATTGAGTCGCAATTCGTCTTCGCAACAAATGCGTCTTTGCTCGAGGGTGCTGAAGTCGAGAAAGGCGAGCTTCAGCGGCTTCTTGATTTTGAAGGCAAAGTCACCTGCAAGCAGTATCCAGGAAATGTGGGTTTGTACCAGTTCAACC
>JANMZU010000164.1:0-3275 GCA_031383585.1 Betaproteobacteria bacterium | reverse complement strand
GAATTGATGATGCTGGCACGACCGAACAAGCCACCCGATGGAGGCGCAAGATACTGGGTAGAACGCGTGGCGCCAACCAAGGTGCCTGGCAACTTGACAGCTGGAGCGGCCGATGTCGACAGAGCGTCATAGGCGTCGAGTGCAGCGCAGTTGGCTGGAACGCCAGCGGCATTGTGCTTGACGAAACCGGTCAGGACCGGATCAATCACAACACCCATCTCGATAACTTCCATGTAGCCCTCGCGGGTACGATCAAGGGTGCCCAGTGTTGCGTTATCAACCAGAGCACCGGTGTATTGGTAGTTCTTGAAATCGTTGATGGCCAAACCCAGTCCGTCAGAGCGAATCACACCAGTGGCATTGCCAAAGAGGTCGCTAGGCGTAACGCATGAGTTGTCGCCGGTTTCGAGTCTTGCACCAGCGGCTGTTGGGATAACAACACCGGTCCAGACGTCATTTGGGGAAAGCCACAAGTTAAAGTCAAGTACCTCACGGCTATTCTTGCCTTCGAGGAAGCGAACTTTGACGATCTTGGTCTCGTTATTCGAGTTGACGATCGACATTGCGGTAATGTTGCCATTGCGCACCGTGTAGTACGGGAAAATGTGAACTTGACCGAGACCTTCAGGGTTGATGTTCACTGCATTTGCAGTACCGGCAGCGCCTAGCGCTCCCAGACCCGCTAGCACGGCTGCGTGCAACGATTTCTTTTTAAACGTATTCATTTTTTAAAATACTCCTTTTAGATATTAAAGTGATCACTTTAGAAGCTACAACACTCTTAGTTTATACCAGCTAAAACCAATTTTCAAACATTTTATTAGTATCTACTCGCCTACACCTACAGTTGGAAGCACGCCTACCCCTGGTATACAAACCACCATTGACCTGCCTCCAAAATCCATACCTCTTTTACAGGAACGCTTGTTTTTACACCCTCAACAGCTATATCTATCAACACAGTCACGTCACAAGTTTCCGTCTCGCACGACGCATCTTTCGCTTTTGCTCCCCGCCAAAATCCTGAATTAACCCGGGGACGATACTTCTCAACCGTCATTGTCGAGCGCCCCGCCGGACTGATGAATCCGTACGCGGCATTCAAATCAAATTTCAGCAAAGCATCCCAGCGCTGCTGGGCGCGAGCCAACACTTGTTGCGAGGTTGTTTCGGGCTTATTGTTCACTACAACGCTTGACGTGTCCGAGCCCGTCGCGGCACAGCCTGATAAAACAACTGCCGCAAAAGCAAATGCGGCACTTAAAACTGAATTCTTGAATTGCACAATTAATCCGCTTCTTCTCACCAACACTTAAAGTATTACATGAGATGTGTATATCATTTTGAAAAGGGTAATAAATTCTCTTAGCAGCGTCAATACTTTCTGCTGAGGCGAAAGTTCATTGTGGCGCGTTTGCAACACAATTGACGTATTTCGCCCCCTAAGACATAGGCCCCGTCAGAAAATCAAACAAAGACTATTTGGGAGGACGCGGAAAATATTTTTCCAGCGCTGGCATTTTTGAACGAAGCTCGTCAGTAAATGCAGCAGCTTCGACCGAGCTTGTAATGACGGTAGGTGTAATCAGAATCACTAGTTCGGTGCGCTTGTTTCTGTAAGCTTGTGAACCAAACAGCCCACCAATCAACGGTATTTTGGACAACAACGGGACGCCCTGGGTGCCAGAACTGCTATCGGTGCCAATCAGGCCAGCCAGAACGGTAGTCTCGCCGGATCCAACGTTGATGGTAGTTTGTGCTTTTCTTGTCGAAATTGGTGGATTGCCGCCCCCGGAAACTGCACCCGCGCTACTCACTTCCTGATTGACCTCCAAGGTTACCCTGCCGCCAGCGTTGATTCTCGGCGTTACCGTCAAGATGATACCGGTTGGCAAATATTGGCGGGTGGTAAGTGTGTTGCCGCCAGTACCGGTTCCCTGACTCGTGCCGGTATCAATGGAAATCTGGTCGCCGACGTTGATCGATGCTTTTTCGTTGTCGAGCACCATTACCCGTGGAGCCGACAATACCGTCGCGCGGCCGTCAGTGCCTAGCGCCTGCAACGTCGCGCGAATGTCTCCACCTAAAACATTGATCAGCTGTAATCCCGGCGTGGTGGCAATCAGTGTGCGCGGATCGGTTGCAGCCCCCAAACCAGGGATATTGGGCAATATACCGGGCAAGATGCCGGTGCCCCCACTTGGATTTCGAAGGGCGCCAACAGTATTGTTGCGCGCGTTGATGAACCATTCAATCCCGAACTTGAGTTCATCGGTCAGGGTCACTTCGGCAATCAGCACTTCAACCGACACCTGTCTGCGCGGCACATCTAGCTGCTTCAATGCGGTCTGAATGGTTTCATAGTCCGACGGCGAGGCCAGAATCAGTAGCGAGTTATTGTCGTTGTCGGCGATGATGCGAGCATCCTTGGACACACTCACGCCGCTGCCGGCAAACGATACCAACGATTGAAGCGCAGACTGAAGGGGCGTTTGCGGCGTGGTCGGTGCGCCGGGCACAGCAGGCGTGGTTGTGACCTGGACCGGACGCTGACCAGGGGCCAGCGTCGGCGTGGTGCTCCCCTGCTTGTTGCCGTAGATTTCATTCAACAGTTGGGCGAGCTTCTCCGCCTTCCCGTGCTGTACCGGGTAGACGTTGAAGCGCAATCCGCCCGCCACGCCGCCCGTTTTGTCGAGGCGCTCGATCCATTTTTTGGCTTCTTCAAGATAGCGAGGCTGTGTGGTTACGACGAGCAGGGCGTTAAGCCGCTCAATCGGAATGTATTTCACGATACCCGCCAGCGGGCTGGCGGCACCCGCACCGAAAATATTGTTGAGATCGGTGCTCAATGCTTTGACGTCTGTAGAAAGCGGATACAAGCCGATTGAGTAGCCCGCTAGAAAGTCCACATCAAAGAGCTCAATGATATCGAGCAGGTGACGCAATTCGCGTTGTGTACCAGATAGAACCAACAGGTTACGGATGGGATCCTGCTGCACAGCCGTCGGGTCAATCTGATAAGGCAGCAGGATGCGGGCCATATCGCCAACCCCGACAAACTTGAGCTGGATGATCTGCACCGAGTAGCCATTGGGTAGGGACTTTGCAATCCCCCCTACCGCCGGCGAGATCGAGCCTTAGGTGCCGAGCGCGGCCGGTAGGATTTTGTATATGCCCTCCTCCTTGACCATCACCAGATTATTTTGTCGCAATAACATTTCCAGGACAGGAATCAGGTCCTGCCGGGATACCGGTTTGGAAAAGCGTACCGTTGC